>JARCRU010000025.1 GCA_029850535.1 Actinomycetota bacterium
ACGAAGAGGCGCTGGGCTTCGCGGTCGACCCGTGCGTGGGGGACAAGGACGGCATCTCGGCCGCCCTGGCCCTGGCGCGACTGGCGCACGACCTCTCGATGCACGGATTGACCCTGCTCGATCGACTCGATGAACTCGAGAGCCGCTACGGCGTGCACGCGGGGTCACAGTTGTCGCTGCGCGTCAGCCCGCCGCTCGGACGTGATGTCGTACGCACCGTGATGCAGCGGGTTCGGCTTACTCCACCGGACGCCCTCGGCGGTGTGCGCGTCACTGAGGTGATTGACCTCGAAACTGGTTCGACCCGTTTGGCGCCTACGGAGGGTCTGATTTGGCACTTGGGAGAGACCGCTCGGGTGGTGGTGCGCCCCTCGGGTACCGAACCCAAGCTCAAGGCGTATATCGAAGTGGTGGGTGAACCCGGCTGCGACGACCTCGTGAGTGAGCGCCGACGTTGCGCGGCGATCCTGGAGGCGATACGTCACGACCTCGAGGGACTGCTCGCCCTCGACGCGTAGGGCTTGATTCTTCGTTCGCGTTCGCCTAGACCTAGGGAGTTGGCGAACGTGGACGCCCAGGGGGAGAGGTGAGTGACGTCGAGTGAGTTCTCCTCGTTAGGGATCGATACGCCTTCCGCGTCACGCGAGAAGAAGAAGTTGCGCGTACTGGTCGGTCGAGTGGACGCCCTCGCCATGATCGTGTGTGCGCTCATTGGATTCGACACCTTTGGCAAACTGACGAGCGAGGGCGCGCAGGCCATTACCTGGCTGGTGTTCATGGGGGTGGTCTTCTTCATCCCGTACGGACTCTTGTGCGCCGAACTGGGCACGGCGTTCCCCCTCGAAGGTGGTCCTTACGTCTGGGTGAAATTGGCGTTCGGTCGTTTCGTGGCGGCGATGACCGCGTTGCTGTACTGGATTTCGAATCCCCTCTGGCTCGGCGGGACGCTCACGATCACCGCCATCGCGGCCTTCGACTCCTTTTTCTCACCCTTGGGCCCGCTCGGTCGCTACGTCTTCGCCCTACTCTTCATCTGGACCGCGGTCGCGGCGACGGTCTTCACGTTCAGCGTCGGTAAGTACGTGGTGCTCGCGGGCGCCTGGGCGCGCGTCGTGCTCATCGGTTTCTTCACGTTTACGTTGCTGGTCTACGCCGCACGCCACGGGGTTCACGGCGTCGTCGTGCGTGACTTCTCACCTTCGCTCAACATCTTCACCGCGACCACGCCGATCCTGTTCTTCGCGCTGGTGGGCTTCGAATTGCCGAGCGAGGCCGGCGAAGAGATGGTGGACGCTCGACGTGACGTGCCGGTCATCGTCGCGCGCGGCGCACTGGGAACGATGTTGATGTACGGCGTCCCGATCCTTGCGGTGTTGTTGATTCTGCCGACCGCTCAACTGACGAGCCTGGGTGGCTTCTTGAACGCAGTGAAGTTGATCTTCACGGTCTACGGTGGTCACGCCACGGCGGCGGGATCGACGCTGACGGGAGCCGGACTCTTGCTCGGCGATTTCGTGGCCGTTGGTTTCATCATCACCCTGCTCAGTTCGGGGGTCTCGTGGATCATGGGGGGCAATCGTGGCTGGGCCGTGGCGGCCCTCGACGGCGCCGCGCCGCGGTCCTTCGGCGTCATCTCCGCGACCTACGGCACCCCGGTGGTCGTGGACCTCGTCGCGGGCGTCGTCGCGACCATCACGATGTTCTTGGCCTACTGGCTCGCGAGCGGTAACGCCGCCAAGTACTTCTCGGTTGTGCTGGGTCTGGCTATCTCGACCTCCGCGATGGCCTACCTCGCAATCTTTCCGGCGCTGACGAAGTTGCGCTACTCCCACGCCGACGTGGCGCGCCCCTTTCGCATCCGCGGCGGCCGCCCAGTGGCGTGGCTGGTGAGCATGGTGACGACCCTATGGGCCCTCGTAGCGACGATCGGCCTGCTCTGGCCCGGTGTCGGCTCCTCGCCGGCCGATGCATCCCTACCGACGGGGTGGGCCGGACAGCGCTGGCGTTTCGAGTTGACGCAGGCCCTGCCGTTGGCGGTGACGCTCCTCGTCGGCGTGATCTGGTACGCGATGGGCGCCGCGACGCGCCGCGAGGTCAACGAGAGCGAGGACTACACCGCGGCGTCGCGCAACGCCGCGTAACCCGGCTTGATCACGTTGTTGATGAGCGCGAGGCGTTGATCGAACTGGTAGAACGAACTCTTGGCGGCGTTGAGGGTGAGCCACTCCATATCCTCGAGGGTCCAGCCAAAGACGTTGCCACAGGCGGCGAATTCACTCGAGAGGGTGATTCCACTCATCAACCGGTTGTCGGTGTTGAGAGTCACGCGAAATCGCAGTTGTCGGAGTAATTCGATGGGGTGCTCGGCGAGGGATGCGGCGGCACCGGTATGCACGTTCGAGGTCGGACAGACTTCGAGCGGGATACGGCGATCGCGTACGTAGCTCGCGAGACGCCCCAATCGATACTCGTCGCCAACGCGTTCGATGTCGTCGATGATACGCACGCCGTGACCGATGCGTTCTGCATCACAGAACTGCACGGCCTCCCAGATCGACGGCAGTCCGAAGGCCTCGCCGGCGTGAATGGTCATGTGGAAGTTCTCGCGTTGGATGAGGTGGAAGGCGGGCAGGTGCTCGGTGGGTGGGAATCCGTCCTCGGGCCCGGCGATGTCGAAGCCGCAGACGCCCGCGTCGCGATACCGCACGGCCAAGGTGGCCATCTCCTCGCTGCGGTGCGCCTGGCGCATCGCGGAGATCAACGTGCGAACGACGATGACTTTGCCGAGCGCGCGCGCCTGCGCGGTACCGTGGGCGAATCCCGACAGAACTGACTCGACCACCTCGTCGAGGGTGAGGCCCCGTTGCTGATGCAGCTCGGGGGCGAAGCGGATCTCGGCGTAGACGACGCCATCGAGGGCGAGGTCGTAGGCCGTTTCGGAAGCGACGCGTTCGATTTGATCCTTGGTCTGCATGACGGCAGTGGTGTGAGCGAAGCCCTCGAGGTAGCGCACCAGATCGCTACCGGGCGCGTCGGCGATGAACCACTGGGCCAATTCGTCGACGTCGCTGGTGGGCAGTTCCTTGTAACCGATCTCACGTGCGAGTTCGAGAACGGTCGAA
Organism: Actinomycetota bacterium; assembly: GCA_029850535.1. Taxonomy (GTDB): domain Bacteria; phylum Actinomycetota; class Acidimicrobiia; order Acidimicrobiales; family RAAP-2; genus RAAP-2. The sequence goes on from JARCRU010000025.1 coordinate 3,123, forward strand.
GGTCGCACCCCCCCGTCAAGGTGGTCGTGGAGGAGGACTTTTGGCGCGGCCTTGATGCGCGCGGGACTCAGTGGCGTCGTTGACATGGGTCAAGGCTAGCCAACCACCCGCTACTGCTACATCGTGATTCGCTCGATCAGTATCGACTCGACCGGGGCGGCCTGATCGCCCAGCGTGACCGAGTTCTCGATGGTCGACATCCCGCGCTGGAGGTGCTCGTCGTCGTCAGCGTAGAGCTCGAAGAGGGGCTGATGGGCCACCACGTAATCGCCCTCGCGTACCAGGCACATCACGCCCGCACCCGCGCTGACCGGGTCTTCCTTGCGCGCGCGCCCCGCTCCCAGACGCCAGGCGGCGACGCCGACTCCGAGGGCGTCGATCGACTGGATGATGCCGTCATGGGGGGCGCTCACGACGTGGTGGTGCGCGCTGGTGGGCAACGTCGCCGTCGGGTCCCCCCCCTGGGCTTCGATCATGCGGCAGTACACGTCGTAGGCCGTACCGTCGTCGAGCTTGGTACTCGGGTCGATGTCGATGCCCACCAAATCGAGCATGGTGCGCGCCAGGGACAAAGTGAGTTCGCGCACGTCCTCGGGACCGGCCCCGCGAAGGACGTCGACTGATTCGCGGACTTCGAGTGCGTTACCCACGGCGATGCCCAGCGGCTGGTTCATCGCGGTCAATTGTGCGACCGTCGCGACCCCGTGCGAATGCCCGAGACCCACCATGGTGGTAGCCAGTTCGCGCGCGCGATCGAGGGACTTGATGAACGCTCCCCTTCCGACCTTGACGTCGAGCACCAGGGCGTGAGTCCCCTCCGCGATCTTCTTGCTCATGATGGACGAGGAGATGAGGGGAATCGACTCCACGGTGCCCGTGACGTCGCGCAGGGCGTAGAGCTTGCGGTCCACGGGGGCGAGCCCGGCTCCCGCGGCGCAGATCACCGCCCCGATGCTGTCCAACTGCTCGATGACCTCATCATTGCTCAGGTTCGCTCGCCAGCCGGGAATGGATTCGAGCTTGTCCAGGGTGCCGCCGGTGTGACCCAGGCCCCGCCCCGAGAGTTGGGGTACCGCGGCGCCGCAGGCGGCCACCAGGGGGGCCAGAATGAGTGAGATCTTGTCACCCACCCCGCCGGTCGAGTGCTTGTCGACAGTCGGCCGAGAGAGGCGAGAGAGGTCGAGCCGTTCGCCCGTGGCAATCATGACGTCGGTCCAGCGGTTGAGTTCGCGCGCGCTCAGACCCTGGAAGAAGATGGCCATCAACAGGGCGGAGACTTGCTCGTCGGCGACGGTGCCGGCCACGTAGGAGTTGAGCATCCACTCGATGGCCTCATCGCTCAACGCCCCGCCATCGCGCTTCGTCGTGATGAGGTCGACGGCGGAATGGATACTCAAGGCGTGCTCCTGGTGGGTAGATCATCGGGTCCGAAGGCGTGGGGCAAGAGGTCGCCCAAGGTGAGCGTGGCGCGGCCGTCGCCCTGGTCAATCTCGAGAGCGGGGCCGGCGTGTTCGTAGAGAACCTGACGACAGCGCCCACACGGGGCCAGGGGCTCACCGTCGCCGGCCACCACCGCCAGGGCGCGCAATCGCCCACCGCCCTGTCGTACGAGATCGCTCACCAGGGAGCATTCGGCGCACAAGGTCAGTCCGTAGCTAGCGTTTTCAATGTTCGATCCCACGACGAAGGTACCCTCGGTGGTGATGCCGGCGGCGCCGACGAGAACGTGTGAATACGGTGCGTACGCGAGGTGGGTGGCCTCGCGCGCCAGGTGGCGCAAGTGCGGCCAAGGGACGTCGGAGGTTGCACTCACCATTCAACAGTATCCTTCGCGACCACGGGGCACTTGCTGAGAGGCGTGCCCTCCTATTACGGTTCGCACTCCCAGGCCTCTCGCCCTTCTCTCAGCGCGAAGTAGACGACCGCCAGGCTCGCCACCGGGTCGGCCCACCACCAGTGCAACCACGCCAGTGAGACGCCGATCAGAGTGCTCAGGGCTAGGAGGGAGCACAAGGCGGTCTCGGCGGCATCAGCGAGCATGAGTCGCGCGAGCAACGCGAGTCCGTGCTCGCTCAGGCGGCGCGCATTGGATCGTTTGGACCACGCCAGCAGCGGCATCACGATACCCGACACGAGACTGACCGCGATGCCGACGGCGTTCTCGTGGGGGTGATGTCGGCCAAGAAGCGCCGTGGCCGCACTGACGACCACGTAAAGGGCCAGGAGGTAGAACAGCACGGCGAGAATTCGATGCGACCGATGTTCCCCCGCGGGGTTGCTGGTTCGACGTCGCGTCAGGGTGAGCAACTGGCCCACGACAACGACGCCGCTGAGCAACTCGATGACGGAGTCGGCACCGAAGGCGACGAGGGCCACCGATCCGGCCACCAATCCACTCGCGATTGCCACGAGTGCCTCGAGCGCCGCGACGACGAGCGTGAGGTACTCCAGGCGTAGCGCGGAGCGCGCCGCCCCGCGTTGTTCTGCCTCGAGTTCCATGGTCTCAGCCTAGGGAAGCGGTCCCGCCGGTAACGACGTGGGGACGAGCGCAGAAGTACACTGCGGCCATCATGAATTCATCTCCACTCATCCACGTGTCCGTGCACGACGAAGTTGCGACCGCCCTGGGCGAGGGTCGTGCCGTGGTTGCTCTCGAAACGACGATCGTGGTGCACGGCTTGCCCGCTCCGCAGAATCTCGAGGTGGCCGCCCAGTGCGAAGCGGTCATCCGTGAGGCGGGTGCGGTACCCGCGACGATCGGCGTCATCGACGGCGTCATTCGCGTTGGTGTGGATCCCTCGACCCTGGCTGACCTCGCCGATCCGAGTCGACACAGTGACAAGTTGTCCGCGCGCGACCTGGGTTTCGCCATTGCCGCGAAGTCGAGTGGCGCCACCACGGTCGCGGGTACCATCGCCGCGGCGCACTACGCCGGAATCGCCGTCATGGCGACGGGGGGACTCGGCGGCGTGCACCGCGGGGCGAGTGCGACCTACGACGAGTCGGCGGATCTGACCGCGCTGTCGCGCATCCCGGTGCTCGTGGTCGCCTCGGGGGTGAAGTCCATTCTCGACATTGGTGCCACCCTCGAACGACTCGATTCACTCGGCGTTCCCGTTGCCGGTTATCGGACCTCCAAGTTTCCGGGGTTCTATCTGGCTGACTCGGGCTTCCCCCTTGACTGGCGGGTGGACTCGCCCGCCTTCGCCGCCGCCGCCTTCGCCGCTCATCGACACTGGTCGTCGTCGGGTTTCCTCGTGGCCAATCCCGTCGGGGAGGACCACCAGCTCGACGCCACTGTGCACGCCCACGCCCTCGCGGCGGCCCTGGCGTACGCCCACGAATCGGGCGCCGTTGGTAAGGAGGTGACTCCCGCAATCTTGGCGGAGTTCGCCCGCTTCACTGGTGGCGCCAGCGTTCGAGTCAATCGCGAGCTCGTGATCGCCAACGCGGCCCTGGCTGGGCAGATTGCCGTGGAACTCACGCACCTGACGTGACGCGACGGGTGCTCTTCGTAGGTGACGCCATGCTCGACGTGGTGGTGCAACCCTTGACTCGCCGTGCACCGACCAGTGACACGCCCTCGCGTATCCAGGTCGCGCGCGGTGGCTCGGCCGCCAACCTCGCGGTGGCGCTGCGCTCGGTCGTCGGCGAATCCTTTGAAGTGTCATTCGCGGGGACCGTGGGCGACGACGCGGCGGCGTACCTCGTGCGCGAGGACTTAGAGCGTTCACGAGTTCTCGCGCACCTCCGAGAGGTGAGCGGTGCGACCGGCGTCGTCGTCTCACTGGTGGGCGAGCAGGGCGAGCGTGCCATGATGAGTGACCGCGGCGTCAACTCCGCGCTGCGGTATGAACACGTGGCGACGTGGATGGATGACTCGCTGGCGCACCTGCACGTGTCGGGCTACACGATTCTCGACCCTCACACGCGCGCAGTGGCGACGCGCCTTCTTGGTTACGCCCACTCACTGGGTGCGACGACGTCGATCGATGTCTGTTCGGTGGAGCCACTACTCCGGGCGGGGGTGGAGGAGTTCACCGATGCGACGCGCGGGGCCACGATGATCTTTGCCAACGAGGAAGAGGCGACTGCCCTGGCCGGAGCGAGCGAGATCGACTCGGCACTCGCGTCGCTCGCCCGCAGTTGGTCCGAGGTCGTGGTGACGTGCGGGGCCCGTGGGGCTCTCGTACGCCACCAGGGACGGGACTACTCGGCCCCGGCCCGCAGTGGGGACGTCGTTGATACCACCGGAGCGGGCGACGCCGCGACGGGAACCTACCTGGGTGAGCGTCTGAACGGTCGCGGCGTGCAGTCAGCGCTCAATGACGCGATGTTCGCCGCCGCTCGCGTCGTGGGGGGACTGGGAAGTCGCGGTAAGCGCCGCGACTAATCGCGTTTGTAGGGGACGCCGTCGTTGGCCGGAGGGCGGACACGACCAATGAGGCCCGCCACCACGGCGATCGTGACCAGGTAGGGGAACATGGTCATGAACTCGGTGGGAATAGGCACGTTCTCGTTCTGCAACGCGTCAACGAGGTAGGCCGACACGCCGAAGAGTATCGAAGCCACCACCGCACCCGAGGGCTTCCACTTACCAAAGATCATCGCCGCTAAGGCGATGTAACCCAGCCCCGAGGTAATGCCGGGCTGAAACTGTCCTTGAACGGCGATAAAGGCCACTCCGCCGAGTCCCGCCACGGCACCGCCGAGCATGACGGTCGAGTAGCGCACGCGCGCCACGTTGATGCCGACGGATTCGGCGGCCTTGGGGTGCTCACCGACTGAGCGCACGCGCAGACCCCAGCGAGTGCGAAAGAGACCGAAACTGATCAGGGCCACCAGTAGCACGGCCACGTAGAAGAACATCGTCTCGTTGAAGAGGACGGGTCCGACGATGGGAATCTTCGACAGCAGTGGGATGGCCACATTCGAAGGCTGGTTGCCCACGTTGAGATTCGGGTAGGGCGCGAGTACCTGGATGTTGAGATAACTCGAGACTGAGCTCATGAGGGTCACGAGCACCACCCCGATGATGATCTGGTCGGCGAGGTAGCGCACCGCGAGCAGGGCCAGCAGCCAGCCCACTAGCGCGCCCACCAGGATTCCCACGAGCGCGGCGAGCCAGAAGCTGTTGGTCACTGAGTCGACCATGGCGCCCGCGAGGGCGCCGCCGATGAACTGCCCCTCGATGGCGATGTTCACGACACCTGATCGCTCGCAGAGTACGCCCGAGAGGGATCCGTAGATGAGGACCATGGCGATCGAGAGTGAGCCAATGAGCACGGAGGTGAAGTTGAGCGAACTCACTGGCGACGGACCCGGTTCACGACAGGCCCAGAGCAGGAGGGCGATGAAGAACAAGACGCCACCGACTCCGAAGCGCACGAGCGCCCCCGCCGGGCGCCGGACCCACGTCTCTACACCGAGGGCCACGGTGACCAGACCGAGTCCGAGGTTCCACCACCGCGTCAGCACGGTGAGCGGTGCGAGGTTCCAGGGTGCACCCGACGAGGTGTTGACGGGGGTGAAAGTGAATTGCGAATGGGCTCCCGCCACGGACCCGAGGCCGAAGGCCAGCATGACGAAAAGACCTAGGACGATGGTCAGGGCCCCGATGACGCGACGTCGACCCACGGGTGCGCGCACGCGCGGCGGTTCCGCCACGACGACGGTGGTGTCGAGAGTGGTCATGATCCCCATCCCTTGTTCGCCAACTGGAAGGACTCGGCACCCGAGCGCAGTCGGAAGATCTCGGTGATCAGTACCGGGCTCGCGACGAAGAGCACCACGACGGACTGGATGATCGTCGCCAGGTCGAGCGGGATTCCGGTGGCGGCCTGCATGGCGCGCCCACCCACGCCCAGCGCCGCGAAGAGCAGCGATCCCCAGACGATGCCGATGGGCTGGAGTCGTCCTAGCAGGGCGATGGTGATGGCCGTGAATCCGATGCCCGCGGAGCCCACCAGGAATCCGCCGTCGATGTAGTGGGTGGTGCTGGCCGCTTGGACGATGCCCGCCAGGCCGGACAAGCCACCCGACACGAGGAAGACGGCCAGAACGATGGTCTTGGGATTGATACCCGACGCGCGGGCGGCGTTAGGGTTGGCGCCGGTGATTCGAAAGTCGAAGCCCAGAGATGATCGCTTGAGGAACCAGACGGCGAAGACGACGACCGCGGCCGCGACGAAGATGCCGTAACTGACGCGCAGGCCGGATTTGGTTCCGAAGAGGGGATTGAGGGTGGCGGTCGAGTCGAAGTTGCGCGAGATGTCATTGGACTGGCCGGGCAGTTGCAGCGCGGTCGAGGTGAGGGCGTAGATCAAGATGGCGTTGACGACGTAGTTGAACATCAAGGTGACGATCACTTCGTGAGCGCCGGTGTAGGCCTTGAGCACTCCCGGCACCATTCCACAGACGGCTCCGCCGATGATGCCCGCCACCAAGGTGAAGGGCAGGTGCAAGAACATCGGCAGATGGATCATCGAGGCGACCGCCGTGCCCGCGATCGCCCCCAAGATGGCTTGGCCGTTGGCACCGATGTTGAAGATGCCCGTCTGAAAGGCGATGCCCACGCCGATGCTCGCAATCACGAGTGGCGTCGCGTAGGTCAATGTCTCGGAAATCGGGGTCAGGGTCTGATCCCAACCGTTCCCGGTCGAGAGGGAGTGGAAGAACAACGTGGGATCGAGGATCGAACCGGTCACCATCGCTCGATACGCCGCGGCGACCGTGTCGAAGGTCAACTTGAGGGTGCCGGCGAAGGAGCCGAAGTGGTGGAAACTGTGGCGCCACGAATTCAGGACGGGTGCCGAGGTGAGCATGATGATGAATGCTCCGATCACCACGCCCAAGACGAGCGCGAGGACGGTCAACGTGATGGGACTCGTCGAGGAGTAACGTGCCCACCACCGCGGCACGAGGCGCGCGCGCGCCTCGGGGGCGTCACCGAGCGCGGGCGCATTCGACGGACTCGGGCGCTCAGACATGTTCCCCCATCGTCGAACCGGCCATCAGCAGTCCGATGTCCTCACGGCTCGTCGAGGGGTCGACGATGCCGGTGACCTTTCCCGCGTACATGACCGCGATGCGGTCGCCCAGGGCGACCACTTCATCGAGCTCCGAGGAAATGATGAAGATACCGAGCCCCTCGTTGCGCTGATTCACAATCTGGCGATGGACGTACTCAATGGATCCCACGTCGAGACCGCGAGTTGGCTGAGAGGCCATGAAACAGGTCAGCGGGCGCGCGAGTTCGCGCGCGACGATGACCTTTTGCTGGTTACCCCCCGAGAGCGACGCCGCCGTCGCGTCAATGCCCGTGGTGCGAATGTCGAAGCGCTCGACGAGTGCCGTGGCGTTGGCGTCAACGGCGTTGAGGTTGCGTGTTCCGCGCCGCGCGAAGGGCGCGCGCCGGGGTGTGTTGAGAACGAGATTGTCCGCCAGACTCATCGACAGCACCAGTCCGTCGCGCTGTCGGTCCTCGGGCACGTGTCCGAGACCCGCGTCGAGAATCTCGCGCGGGGTGTGGTTGGTGATGTCCTGACCGCGCAGGGTGATCGTGCCGGACTCTACGTGACGAAGGCCGGCGATGGCCTCGGCCAGTTCGGTCTGGCCGTTGCCCTGGACCCCCGCGAGGGCGACAATCTCGCCGGCGTGCACGTCGAGGCAGACACCGTTGACCACGGCCAGACCTCGGTCGTCGCGTACGACGACATCCTTGAGTTCGAGCACGACGTCACCCAGTTGGGTGGATTCCTTCACGACCGTGAGATTCACCTCGCGACCCACCATCAACGCCGCGAGCTGGTTCTCGGTCTCGGTCGGGGGCACCGAATCGATCACCTGACCTTGTCGGATCACGGTGATGACGTCGGCCACCGCGCGGACCTCCTTGAGCTTGTGGGTGATGAAGAGGATGGATTTTCCGTCACGGGCCAGCGAACGCATGATCTCCATCAGAGCGTCGATCTCCTGCGGGGTGAGGACCGCGGTGGGCTCGTCCAAGATCAGCAGTTCGGCGTCGTGGCTGAGCGCCTTGAGGATCTCAACGCGTTGCTGGAGTCCCACGGGGAGGGTCTCCACCACGGCGTCGGGGTCCACTTCGAGGCCGAATTTCTTGGAGAGTTCGACAATCTTGGCGTTGGCCGTCTTGTGGTCGAGACGGTTGAAGGATTTCGTGGGTTCGAATCCCAGCACCACGTTCTCGGCCGCCGTGAAGACGGGGACGAGCATGAAATGCTGGTGCACCATGCCAATGCCGTGTCGAACGGCCTCACCGGAGTTGTCGAAATGCACTGGTTCACCGTTGATCAGAATCTGACCTTCTTCGGCGTGGAGGAGACCGAAGAGCACGTTCATCAACGTCGACTTGCCGGCGCCGTTCTCGCCGAGGAGGCAGTGGATCTGACCGGGCTCGACCACCAGGTCGATGTGGTCATTCGCGGTGAAGGAGCCGAATCGCTTCGTGATCCCTTGGAGTTCAACGCGCATAAGTTTCCATCGTAGCCAGCACGAAGGCCCGGGTCGCGAACGACCCGGGCCTTCGTGCTCAACCGCGCGAGCGGTCCGTTGGTTACTTCGGCGTGGCCGGGTACGAGTTCGGGTTGACCGAGATCTTGCCGCTCTCGATGCCCTTGGTGATCGTGGCCAGCGTCGCCTTCAACGCCTTCGAGGCACTTGAGGAGTTGAACTCCAGCAACGTGCCCGCGTTCTTTAGCGTGCCGAAGTAGGTACCACCCTTGAAGGTGCCCTTGGCGGCCGAGAGAATGGCGGCGGCGACGGAGGGCTCAACACCCTTGGCGACGGTGGCGTTGTACCACTTGCAGTCGGTGGGGTCAGTCAAGCAACCGTTGGAGTCCACCCACGTGATCTGGTGACCCTGACCGGCCTGCTTGGCCGCGACGACGGAACCCAGTCCCACCGAACCAGCGACCGGGAACACGAAGTCCGCACCCTGGGCGAAGAAGCCCGCCGCGATGGTCTTGCCGTCGGTCTGGGAGGTGAAGTTACCCACGAAGGTGCCGGTACCGGGGCAGTTGGACAGGGTGCAGGCACCCTTGCCCGGCGTGAAGCCCAGGACCTTGACCTTGGACTTGGTGGTCTGGTCGTAGTAACGAACACCGGCGACGAAGCCGCTCTCGTACATGGCGACCGAGGGGAAGTTCATGCCGCCGTAGGTGGCAACGACGTGGTGCTTGGAGGTCGCCGCGTCGAGGTAGCCACCGAGGAACGCCGCCTGGTTGGTCTGGTACTGCAGGGCCAGGACGTTCTTCGACTTGGTGCTCGGGGCGTCGTCCACGATTGCGAACTTCTGCTTCAAGTCAGCGTTGGCCGCCGCCGCCGTGGCGGCGTCCATGTTGAAACCGACGGTCACGATGAGACCGCACCCCTGGTTCTCGAACGTGGTGATGTTCGGCGCGTAGTCGGTCGACGACGTCGAGGTCAGATACGACGGCGAGATGTTCGGGTCGGCTTTTTGCGCGTCGAGGGCACCCTGCCACGCGGACTGGTTGAAGGACTTGTCCTTCACACCACCGGTGTCAATGACGATGCACGCCTTGAACTTGCTCGCCGCTGTCGCGCTTGTCGCGGCAACGCCAATCGTCACGGTGCCCAGGACCAGCGAACTGGCTCCCAGCACCATGCCGAGGCGACGAATATTCTTCATTTGAATCTCCCTTGTTGTAGTTGGCTCTCAGGCCACGCCACGAGCGCACTGCCTCCGACCGGGCGGCGAGTTCGTGGGTTGTCAACTGCCGACACTACTCCGCACTCCGGGGGTCAAGGGCCCTACGAATTATTAAGACTTAGTGTCCAGACCCCGCCGCCGCGGCCGCGGGATCGACTGTGGGGGCGTGACTGGAGTGATGTCCCACCTTGGCCGGAAGGCTCAAGGAGACCAGGAACGCCACGAAGGTGATGGCGCCGGAGATCTCGAAAGCCCGGCTATAGCCCGACACGAAGGCCATTTTGGTGAAGTGGAGCGTCGGGTGCGCGCCTGACGGCGCCGAGTGCAGGTAGGACTGCGTTCGGTCGTAGGCCACGGTGCCCAAGACCGCCAGGGACAGCGATCCACCGACTTGACGAGCCGTGTTGAGTATCCCCGAGGCCAGTCCCGCGTCGGCGCGGTCGACCTTCGCGGTCGCCGCCGTGGCCAGAGGTGCGAAGAGTAGTCCCATGGCGAAGGAACACAGGAACGCCGGGGCGAGGACGTCCTTCCAGTACGAGCTCAGTGGCGTAATGCGACTCAGCCAGAGGAAGCCGAACGTCGCGAGAGCCGCACCCACCAGCAACAATGGGCGAACCCCCACCTTCACCAGGAGCCGTGAACTTAGTTGCGCACCCACGATGATGCCGATCGCCATAGGTAGGAAGGCGAAGCCCGCGCGAACGGCGCCGTACCCCAAAATGTTTTGGAAGTAGTACGTCAAGAAATACCACATGGCGAAGAACGCTCCGCCGGCCAGCAGCATGACGATGTTGGCCACGCTGAGCGGACGTGAATGGAAGATTCGAAACGGCACCAGCGGGTGCGACGCGACGCGCGCCTCCCAGACAACAAAGCCGATCAGGATCACTGTGGCCGCGGACAGCCAGGAGAACGTGGAGGTGGATGTCCAACTCGAGGTGGTGGTGTTCACCACGCCGTAGATCAGCGCCGTCAGACCTGCGGTGACCAGAATCGCCCCGGTGACGTCGAGCTTGACGGTCGCGTCGCGGTTGCGCTTCTCCTGTAGGTACAGCCCCGCCGCGACCGCGGCGGCGATACCGAAGGGGATGTTGATGAAGAACACCCAGCGCCAGTTGGCCCATCCGGTGAGGAGACCACCGGCTAAGCCCCCCACGGCTCCGCCCGCCCCCGCGACCGCGCTCCAGGCGCCAATGGCCTTGGGCAGACGGGGCCCGTGGAACGTGGTGACGATGATGGTGAGGGTGGCGGGCGAGAGAATCGCCCCACCGAGTCCCTGGATCGCGCGTGCGGCGATCATCTGGGGCCCCGTGGCCGCGAAGCCCGCGGCCACGCTCGCGAGGGTGAAGACACCGATCCCCAATAGGTAGACCTTGCGACGTCCGAAGAGGTCGGCGGCGCGCCCGCCCAGCAACAAGAATCCCGCGAAGGTCAAGACGTAGGCGTTAATGATCCACTGAGCCTGGTTCTGGCTGAGGTGCAAGTCGTGACCCATGTGGGGCAGGGCCACGTTGACGACCGACACGTCGAGGACCACCATGAACTGGGCCACGCACGCAATCGAGAGGATCAGCCAATCCGGGGCGTGACGGTGCGAACTCTTTTTGGACGACATTTGAGACAGTGTAAGGGTTGGCTGTCGTCGCCGGACCGCCGCCACGTTCGTGAGGCGGCCTACGCGATGTCAGACTAGGGAGATGGCTGCCCAGTACATCTTCACCATGCGCGATTTGCGCCGTTTCTATCCGCCCGACCGCGAGGTCCTCAAGGGAATCAATCTCTCGTTCTACCCCGGAGCGAAGATCGGCGTGATCGGATCGAACGGGTCGGGAAAATCATCGCTCCTGCGCATCATGGCGGGTCTGGACGATGGATTCACCGGCGAGGCGCGCCTGACGACGGGTTTCAGTGTCGGGTACTTGCCCCAGGAGCCTCAACTCGATCCCGCCAAGGACGTCGTGGGTAACGTCATGGACGGGGTGGCCGAGCAACGCGACTTGCTGGCGCGCTTTAACGAGGTCTGCGCAAGTTTCGCCGATCCCGACGCGGATTTCGACGCGCTGCTAGCCGAACAGGCCACTCTCCAGACCAAGATTGACGCCCTGGGCGCGTGGGACCTCGACCGGACCCTCGAGATCGCGATGGACGCCCTGCGCCTCCCGGCGCCCGAGGCCGACGTCACCACGTTGTCCGGAGGCGAACGACGAAGGGTGGCCCTGTGCCGGCTACTGCTCTCGCACCCGGACCTCTTGCTGCTCGACGAACCGACGAACCACCTCGACGCCGAATCGGTGGCCTGGCTCGAACGTACGCTCCAGGAGTACAGCGGCACGGTGGTCGCCATCACCCACGACCGCTACTTCCTCGATAACGCCGCATCGTGGATCTTGGAGCTCGACCGCGGACACGGGATCCCGTGGGAGGGTAACTACTCCTCCTGGCTCGAGCAGAAACAGGCCCGCCTCGCCGGTGAGGAGAAGGCCGACAAGGTCCGCCAGGCGGCCCTCGAACGCGAGCTGGAATGGATCCGTATGTCGCCGCGCGCGCGTCAGAGCAAGGGCAAGGCGCGTTTGAGCGCGTTTAATGAACTCGTCGCCGAGTCCGAAGCGGCCGAACGACGAGCCGACAAACTCGAGATCGCCATCCCACCAGGTCCGCGCCTGGGTGACGTGGTGGTGAACGCGCACCACCTCACCAAGGCCTACGACGATCGCCTCTTAGTCGAAGACCTCGAGTTCCTGCTCCCGCCGGGCGGTATCGTCGGAGTGATCGGGGCCAACGGGGCGGGTAAGACGACGCTCTTCAAGATGATGGTCGGACTCGAAGAACCCACCTCGGGTTCTCTCGAAGTGGGTTCGACGGTGTCCTTCGCGTACGTGGACCAGTCGCGCGACAACCTCGATCCCGGAGCGACCGTCTTTGACGAGATCAGTGGCGGCCAGGAACATATGGTCGTGGGCAATCGCGAGATTCACGCGCGCGCCTACGTGGCGAGTTTTGGTTTCAAGGGTTCTGATCAGCAGAAGAAGGTGGGTCAGATCTCCGGCGGTGAACGCAATCGGGTGCAACTGGCCAAGGTGCTGCGTACCGGAGGCAACGTGTTGCTCCTCGACGAGCCCACCAATGACCTCGACGTCGACACGCTACGAGCCCTCGAGGACGGTTTGTTGACGTTTCCAGGCTGCGTGGTCGTGATCAGCCACGATCGCTGGTTCCTCGACCGCATCGCCACCCACGTGCTCGCTTTCGAGGGTGACGCCGTCGTTCGGTGGTTCGAGGGGAACTTCTCGGATTACGAGGTGGAACGCCACAAGCGGCTGGGCACCGACGCCGATCAGCCGCATCGTATTCGCTACAAGCCCCTTACCCGCTAGGGGCCGTATTCGGCGATACGACGTCACAAGTCCTAGTGTGGCTAGACGTGGCGGGCACCGATTACTCGACGTACTTGAAGATCAACGATCTCTTGACCCTGCAGGTTCCCCTGACGGAGGACGCCCCGGACGAGTTGCTCTTTATCGTGGTGCACCAATCCTACGAATTGTGGTTCAAGGTGATCATCGATGAGCTGCGCCGCGCCAGCGCGGCGTTGGGGGCGTTGGAGCCCTGGAACGCCGTGAGCCACCTGCAGCGCATGGTGAAGATCGAGGACCTCTTGATCCAGCACTTGCGCGTCCTCGAGACGATGTCGCCCGAGGGCTTCTTGGAGTTCCGTGACCCCCTCGACCCTGCGTCGGGCTTCCAGTCGTTCCAGTTCCGCGCCATCGAGTTTTTGTCCGGGGCCGGCAAGAAGGCCATGTTGAGTTTTCACCTCTTCGACGACGCGACCCGCTCGTGGCTCACCGCGATGAGTGAAGAACCCTCGCTGTTCGATGGATTTGAGAAATCGCTGCGCTGGTCCGCACACGCTGACGATGCCACGGCGAGCATCGATCTGGTGCGCGCCCTCTACCGTGATCACCGTTCGCCGCGCGAGTCGGCCCTGCACGCCGTGGCCGAGTTGATGATGGACCACGACGAGCGCTTAGCCATGTGGCGTCACCAGCACATGTTGATGGCGGGTCGACAGATCGGCCGACGGCCCGGGACGGGAGGTTCCGAGGGGATGGCGTACCTCGACACCACCCTGTCCCAGCGTCTCTATCCCGTTCTCTGGGAAGTAAGGAGTGTCCTATGACCACCCGTGAAGAATGCCAGGACCTCGACGCGCGTGACCCCCTCGCGGGGTTGCGCGACGAGTTCGTCCTGACGCCCGGCGAGATCTATCTCGACGGGAACTCCCTGGGACCAGTGTCGCACGGCGTGCAACGTCGGGTGAGTGAAGTGATAGATCGCGAGTGGGCCCAGGGCCTGGTGCGTTCGTGGAACGCGGCCAAGTGGATGGAGGCACCACTCAGCCTGGGCGACCGTGTGGCGCCGTTGATTGGCGCGCGCGCGGGGGAGGTTCTGGTCGCCGATACTTTGACGTTCCTGCTCGCCAAGATCATCGGTGGTTCGCTCGAATTGCGCCCCGAGCGCCACGTCATCATCACCGATGCCGTCAATTTCCACTCCGATCTCTATATCGTGGCCGCCATGGCGCGCCTCGTCGGTCGCGACATTGTTGTCAAGACCATCGACCGCGACACCCTCGACGAGCACCTCGACGAGGACGTCGCGCTGGTGATGCTGACCCACGTTGACTTTCGAACCGGCGAGATGCTCGATATGTCGCGAATCACCCGCGCCGTCCACGAAGTCGGCGCGCTGATGCTCTGGGACTTCGCCCATTCCACCGGGGCGGTGCCCCTGGACGTCACCTCCGCCGACGTCGACTTCGCCGCCGGATGTGGGTACAAGTACTTGAACGGTGGTCCGGGGGCTCCCGCCTTCATGTACGTGGCTCCCCGCTGGCAGGGCGTGCTGCGCAACCCGTTGCCGGGCTGGCTCGGCCACGCACGGCCCTTCGACTTTGAATCGACGTACGAATCGGCACCGGGCATGCGCGCCTACGTGACCTCCTCGCCCTCGGTGATCGCCCTCGGTGCGTTAGGGGGTGCCCTCGAGGTATTCGAGCGCACGACGATGGACGCCATCCGCACCAAGAGTCTGGCGTTGACGGACCTCTTCATCGAGTTGGTGGAGGAGGCGTTGCCCGGTGTTTTTGAGCTCGCGACACCACGAGCGCACGACAAGCGGGGAAGTCAGGTGGCGCTGCGACACCCGAACGGGTACGGCATCATCCAGGCCCTGATCGAACGAGGAGTGACGGGAGACTTTCGAGCCCCCGACATCTGCCGCTTTGGTTTTGCTCCGCTCTACCTGCGTTACGTCGACGTCTACGACGCCGTGCAGATATTGGCGGACGTGATGCTCAGTTGCGCCCACCTCGACGCGAAGTACGCGCTACGTCTCGCGGTCACGTGAGTCACTGCGAGAAGATGACGGTGCGCTGACCCACCAGGGCCACTCGGTCTTCGGCGAGCAGCCGCGCCGCCCGGGCCAGTACGTTGCGTTCGACGTCGCGCCCCAAGCTCACGAGATCCTGGGGGCGGCGCGCGTGCGACACGCGCACGACGTCTTGTTCGATGATGGGGCCCTCGTCCAAGTCAGCGGTGACGAAATGCGCCGTCGCGCCAATAAGTTTGACGCCCCGCTCGTAGGCCTGGTGGTAGGGGCGTGCGCCCTTGAAACCGGGGAGGAACGAGTGGTGGATATTGATGGCGCGTCCCGCGAGGTCGGCGCAGAAATCCGCCGAAAGGATTTGCATGTACCGCGCGAGGATCACGAAGTCGACGCCGAAGAGTTCGAGGAGCGCGCGTACCTGGTCTTCGCCCTCGGTCTTGGTGCTCGGCGTGACCGCGATCTCGTAGTAGGGCACACCGTGGCGCTGGGCGAGCTCCGCGCAGTGGGGATGGTTGCTCACGACGGCCACGATGTCGAGGGGCAAGTCGCCGGCGTCGCGGCGATAGAGCAACTCGGCGAGGCAGTGGTCGGACTGCGACACCATCACGAGCGCACGGCGGCGCGTGTCCTCGCGGCGCAAGCTGAGCGCGGGCGCGAAGGGCTTCAGGGCCTCACGTAGGAGTTCGCGCACCGCATCGAAATCCTCAGAGTCCGTCTCGAAGCGCGTGCGCATGCAGAATTGCGACGTGACCGGGTCGGTGAACTGGTCGTTCTCCAAGATATTGCCTCCGACGCTCACGATCGCGGTCGAGGTGGCCAGAACGATGCCGGGTCGGTCGATGCACTGCAGAGTGACGACGTAAACAGTCACGAATCTCCTTTTACCCAGAGTACAAGGCGCGACGCCTATTCCCCGGGGAGACCTAGTCCACTCGCGCCTAACTCGGCGCCCTCCTCCATCAACTCAACGGTGGACGATGACGAGTTGCCCGCGGGCGTGTCGCCCAGTAGCACATAACTGAGGACCGCGGTGAAGACCAGCAGTCCCGCCGCGATATCGAGGGCGGTGAGGAAGCCTGCCTGGGCGGGCAGGGTGGCACCAGCCACGGTGAAGTGCGCAAGGATCGCACCCGCGGCGGCCGATCCGATCGACAGTCCGATGCTGCGCAAGAGCTGGTAGAAACCGAGGGCCGCCCCGGTGTCGGCCTCCGGAGTGGCTCGCACGATGTAGCCGGGCATGGCGGCAAAAGTGAGACCGCCACCCAAGCCAGCGATACCCATGGCGACGAACGCCTCCCACAGCGAACGATGGTCGTGGGCGAAGGTCACCGCGGCCACCGCGAAGAGCAGGGCGCCCAGGGGTACCGTGACGCGCGCATTGAAGTGTCGCACGAGCAAGGGTACGAAGCGACTGGCGGTGAAGGTGCCGATCGAGAGGGGAACGAGGAGCAGTCCCGAGGTGAAGATCGATGATCCGAATCCGAACCCGGTGCTGCGGGGTACTTGCACGTACTCCACGACGACGGGCATGAAGAGGTACATCGACACCGAAATCAAGAATCCCGACGCGTCGGCGGTGATGACGGCGCGATGCTTGGATTGGCGCAAGTTGACCAGGGGGTCGTGGCGACGTAGTTCGTAGAGGCACCACACCAGCAGGAGCACGGCGCCTCCCGCACCCAGGGACAAGGAGTGAGGTGACGTCCAGCCCCACACCTGACCCTCACCCAATAGCGACAAGAGACCCACTAGCGAGAGTGTCAAGATCACCGCGCCCACGAGATCGAAGTCGCGATGCGCGCGTGCCGTGGTGTCGGGGAGCACCTTCGCGGCGAGAACCAGCGTGGCGCCGATGAGTACCGCCGCGAACCAGAAGGCGCTGTGGTAGTCGAAGTACTGCGCGATCACGCTGGTGACCGGGTAGCCCAGTCCGACGCCGATGGCGGCGGTCACCGACAACGACGCAATGGTCCTGGCCGCGACGGGGGGTGCCAGGTGACTACGCGCAATCGTCATGGTGACCGGGAGGAGACCCATCCCGAGTCCCTGCAGGCTGCGTCCGACGAGGAGCCAGGTGAAGTCACTCGAGAGCGCCGACATCACTAGTCCGACGAGCACGATGCCGAGGGCGACGAGCACGACCTTTCTCTGGAGGTGACCGTCAGCGAGACGACCCATCACGGGCGTAGCCAAGGCTCCGGTGAGTAAGGTGGCGGTCAGTATCCACTCGGCGGTGCTCAGGGGAATACGGTTGGCCTGGGCCACCGTGCCGATCAATGGCGCCCCCAAGCTTCCGATGATGGACATCATGGTGGCGAGCAGGGTCAGCGTCGCTCGCAGGGTCCGCGTCGAGGGAGTAGCCGTCGACACCGGGCTAGGAGCTATAGGAGTAGAAGCCCTGACCCGACTTGCGCCCCAGTTGGCCCGCGCTGACCATGCGTGCCAGGAGCGGAGGGGTCGCGTAGTGACTCTCGCGGAACTCCGCGTAGAGCGATTGCGCCACGGCAGCGGTGGTGTCGAGACCGATGAGGTCCGTCAGGGCGAGGGGGCCCATTGGGTGCGCGCAGCCCAACGTCATTGCGGTATCGATGTCCCGGGCCGTCGCGACGCCCGATTCGAACATGCGAATAGCCGACAGCAGGTAGGGAATGAGCAGTGCGTTCACCACGAATCCCGCCCGGTCCGGCGAGGCGATCGGGGTCTTGCCGAGCTGCTCGCTCGCCAGCGCACGTGCGGCCGTGATCGTTGACTCGCTGGTGAGGAGGGAGGGGGTCACTTCGACGAGTTTCATCACCGGCACCGGATTGAAAAAATGTAACCCCACCACGTTCTCGGGGCGCGACGTCGCGGACGCGAGCTTGGCAATGGGGATCGACGAGGTGTTCGAGGCCAGGATGGCGTCGCGGTTCACCATCGCCGCGTCCAGCCGTCGGAAGACGTCCAGTTTGACCGCTTCATCCTCGGCGACGGCTTCGATGATGAACGAGAATTCGCGCACTGCATCGAAGTCGAGACCGAAGTGCAGTCGTCGTTGCACGACCTCGATCTCCTCGGGGCTCATCTTGCCCGCCTCTCGCGCCTTGGCCAGTGAGGCGTCGATGCGGTGGCGCCCGAGTACGAGGGAATCGTGGTCACGTTCGAGGACGAGAACCTCGAGTCCGGAGCGAGCGAGGACTTCAGCGATTCCTGAACCCATGAGGCCGCAGCCAATTACACCGATGTGATCCACGGGTCCTCCTTGCCAACCGCTCATGGGCCGCTCGCCTCGAAAAGTCTAGGTCGCCCACGCTGCAGGGATCGATCGCGCGAGAACGGCGACGTTACGTTGAATGGATAAAGTGAAGTGACGCAGTGCACACTGTGCATCCATTCGAAAGGAGACGTCGGTGGACACCATCAACGTCGTCGTAGAAATCCCCGCGGGAAGCCAGAACAAGTACGAGTTGGACCACGAGACCAACATGATGAAACTCGACCGCCACCTCGTCGTATCGATGGGCTACCCGGCGGAGTACGGCTTCATTCCCCACACGTTGGGTGGCGATGGTGATCCTCTCGACGCCCTGGTGTTGACCGCGTACCCGACGTTCCCCGGGTGTCTCATTGAGGCGCGGGTGCTGGGCATGTGCGTCATGACTGACGAGAAGGGCGAAGACGCCAAGCTGATCACGGTACCCGCCTACGATCCGGCCTGGAAGTCGGCTACGGATATCACCGATGTCCCCAAGGCGACCCTCGATCGCATCAGTCACTTCTTCACCGTGTACAAGGACCTCGACGAGGGCAAGTGGGTGAAGGTGGAGAACTACGTGGGCCGCGACGCCGCACTCGAGGAGCTCTCCGCTTCGCAAGTTCGATACCCGGGTTGATCAAGGTGCCATGAGCCCCGTGCCGGTACACGCCCGACACACTCTGGTAGCCACGCAGGTAGTCTTTTTCGCCTGTGTGGTGGGCTGTGTCGTGGTGGACCCGAGTCACCAGGCCGAGATCTACGGCATCTCCTACTACGGCGTGCACGCGCCGACGCTACCGCTCGTCGTCGTGGGTTACGGGGTGGGGGCGATGGGAATGTGGCGCGGCGCGAGGTACGTCGATCTCCTCGACGCACCCTCGTTCATCGCCCGGGGCTTGCGAGTGGTGGCGATTGGATTGCCGCTCGAATTGCTCACCCCTTTTAATCACGGGGCCTTCTTCAATTGGACGCACATGTTCGTCGGCATCGTTATTGGCCTGACCCAGATGGCCACGGGAACCCTGTTACTCCTGCGTCAGCCCCGGCCCGTGACGACGCTCGCGTTCACCGTGCAACTCCTGGGCGGTCTCGTCGCCGCGGCGTCACTGCCGGATTGGGGTTTCGATCACATGCTCGAGGGTGAGATGGTCTTTGAAGCGGGCTTCTCGTGGTGCATCGTGATGTGGACGTACTTAGCCCGCTCCAGGGCCGTGACGATGGCGGATCGATGAGTCCCGTCGGGGGCGACATCCGAACGGTGTCACTCGGGTCCTCACGTTCAACGCTGTAGGGTGGGCCATGTCTCTCTCCGCGCGCGATTCGCTGCAGCGCCTACTCGACGCGGCGCGCTCGCCGGAGTGGACTCTAGGACTCGACCGACACGGCGCAGTGATGGCGACGCACGAATCGGGGGTCAGTGGACTGCCCTGGATGGTGAAGGCCCATCCCCGGGGTCGCGCGATGAAGGTCTCGTTCTTCGCCCCGGGCGACGACGGTGACGTGGAGGGCGACGTGATCGGCGAGTTGGTCGGGAATCCTCGCGAAATGGGGCGCCAGTTGCGTAGCATCCTGGAGGACCTCGAGTTGGTCGAACGACGCTCCTCACCCTGAGGACAAATAGAATTGCTCCCATGACTTCTACCGAGCCGCGCGGTTTCCTCGGCGTCTCACCCGACATGTTCCCCCCCGCTCTTCGGCCCTGGCTGAAGCGTTTTCACGTCGACTTCAGGCCCCAGACGCCGCCAACGACATTGTCCGTGGTGGTCGCCACGCTCGTGGCCATCGTGGGTTCCCTCGCTGCCGACGCCCTCCTGGTGAAGATCGGAGTGTCGTTTTTCCCCAAGACGAAGGGATATTCGCATTTCCAGTTCGCCGACTACGCCAAGTTGACCATCATCGGTGTGATCATCGCGTGCGTGGGTTGGCCCGTCGTGGCGCGTATCTCGTCGCAGCCGAAGTGGCTGTTCCTTCGCGCCGCGGTGGTGGTCACGCTCGTTCTCTTCGCCCCCGACCTCGCAATCTGGTACCTCGGACAGTCCGCGACGGCGGTCTTCGTGCTGGTGTGGATGCACATAGCGATCGCCGTGGTCACGTACCTAGCGTTGATCATCCTGGCTCCGGTTCGCGGGCGTCACGCGCGCCGCTGATTCAGTCGTGGACGAAGGGGAAGTCCGGTGTGGCGCGCATGGTGCCGGTCGCGTCCAGGGTCATTGCCTCGTAACCCTCGATCGTGTCGATGAGCACCATGACGTCGTGGCCGCCCACGCTCAGGGCCGTGGCCAGCGCATCGCACACCCCGAGATCGGGACCGGTCACGCTCGCCGAGGCGACGGCACTGCTGAACTCGTGGGTAAAGGGATTGTAGAGGTGGGCGCCGCGTTCGGCTTCTCCCGAAGTGGCCAGACACGCGCGCAACTCGACGACCGCGGCGAGACGCTGGGCGTCATCGGGTCGCACGATGCCGGTTCGAAAGACTTTCCCAGTCTCAGGACCGCCGAAGGAGGCGATATCGCCCGCGGCGTTCACGATGGCGCCGGTGACGTCGAGGCCGCGCAATTCGTCGAGGGCGAGCTGCGCCGCCCACCCCTTCACGTACCCCGTGGGGTCGACACCGCCCGGCAGTGACCAGGGATCGAACCAACCCACGCTCAGGGTCTTGGCCCGTTGACAGAGGTCGAGGACATCGGCGACCTGGGGCGGCGTCTCGCCGAGGGTGACTTCGCCGCGTCGTAGACGGCTGACGGGACTCGTGGGCTTGTACGTGCTGAAGACCCGGTCGACGTCGACCAGGACGTCCCGCGCCCGCCCGATCGCTGCGTGGGCCGCGGAGGAATCGTGAGGGCCAAAGAGGTCGATGGTGACGACGGTTCCCATGACCTCGATGAGATGGCGGGTGGGCGAGGCCACCTCTGTCATTAGATGCCGAGCTTCTTCAGTGCGTACTGCAGTGACATTTGGAACCCGGCACTGGTGTAGCTCGCCCCCGAGATGCTTTGAATATTGCTCGACTGCGCGGCCATCGCTTCTTGGGCAAGGATTGGTGTCGCGTACTGGTCAATCTGCTGCGAACGCGGATTTCCGCCGTCGCTAATCGAACCCAACGTGACGGCGGTAATTTTCTTGCCGTTCGCCGTGACCTTGACCGACAGGACTCCGAAGTAGTAGTTGACCAGAGGTCCCGTGGCGCTGCGTACCCCGGACGTCGGCACCGTTGTGGTCGTCGGCGCCACCGTCGTGGTCGTGGTCGGCGCCACCGTCGTCGGGGCGGCACCCGTGCCGGCGGAGTTGTGCGTCGTGGTGGTCGTGGCCGGCACCGAAGTCGTGGTGGTCGGCAAGGTGGTGGTCACACCCGTGGCGGAACTCAGGCTGATTTTGGCCGGACTGGAGTGAAAACTGAGGACCGAGGCGAGTCCGACGACGGTGCCGACGGCGACGATGGGAGAGCGCTTCATGCGAGGCAACTTTCGAGAGAGTTCATGGACGGACGATTCTTAGAAGGTGAATGTTTCGTGGTGGACGTGCGCGTGCGGCACGCCGAGTCGGCGAGTTGCGGCGACGACAACGTCGGTGAAGCCCGCGGGACCGCAGACGAAGATGTCGTTCGTAGTGACGTCCGCGATCAAGGTAGACAGGGTGTTGTCGTCGAGGTCCACCTCATCACGGCTCCCGAGGATCTCGTAGTAGTGACCCTCACGCGCCGCGACGAGTGATCTCATCTCCTCGGCGTGCACGATGTCCTCGGCGCGGGTGGCGCGAACGATCACCGTGACGTTGACCGAGGAGGGGAGATCTTCGAGCATCGCACGAATGGGGGTGATGCCCACCCCTGCGGCGATCAGTGCCACGTTCTTCATCTTCGTGGCGTGGTGCGTGAAGACTCCGTAGGGCCCTTCGACGAAGACGCGGGTCCCGGGCTTGAGGTGCGCGATGGCACTGGATTGGTCACCCACACCCTTGACGGTGACGCGCAGGAACGGGGGGCGCGGCAGGGCCGAGAGTGAATAGGGGTGCGAGTGCCACCAGAGCCCCTTGGCCATGAATCGCCACTGGAAGAATTGTCCGCCCGACACCGCCATTTTCTTGATGTTCTTGCCGGTGACGGTCAGGGAATAGACATTGGGCGCCTCGTGGGTGACGCTCGCGACGCGAAGTTGGTATTGCTGATTGCGCACCAGTGGGACGCCGAAGCGCAACAGCAAGATCACCACGCCGGTACCGATCCACAGGGTGGTCCAGACTTGAATGGTGTGTGCGTGACCCAGGAACATGACGCCAGTTCGAATCTGGTGCATGAAGGCCAAACCGAGGCCCACGTAGGTGTAGAGGTGCACGACCCACCAGGTCTCGTACTTCATCTTCGAGCGCGCGATGCGGATTGAGGTGAAGGCCGCCATCAAGAGCAGGACGAAGCCGACGCTGGCGCTCAACATGTCGGGGTAGTTCATCCAGAAAGTCCAGAGCATCCCCACCACGTTCTTGTGAAGCATCTGGCTGTAGCCCAGAACGATGCTCAGTACGTGCAGCGAGATCAGTGACACTGCGTAGGGGGCGATCTTGCGGTGCCAGCGCACTAACTGGTCCTGACCCACGCTGCGCTCGATCCACGGCAGTCGCGCGGTCAACACGACCATGACGAGTAGGAGGTAGGAACCCGCGAACGCGCTGAGTCGACCGATAGCCAAGGGCCAACCGCCGGGACTGGCCAGGGCGGCGCGTCCTTCGACCGAGAGGCCCAGGGTAATGACGAGTCCGAGTCCGACCCCGGCGATCAACTTGAGCAAGTGCACGAGATAGGGCTGGGGCGCGGGCCCGGGTCGGTGTAGTCGAGCGGTGCTCGTTTGATGCCACGACGGCGTGACCGCCGATTTACGCCGCGGGCGTGACCGATTCTGCGGGGGCTGTCGATTGGTCACGGTTTCCACCCGATTGAAAGTACTGGGATTAGATAAGTTTTTGACAAAATTAGGGTTCGAAGTTCGACAATTCTTGGTGGTGATCGCTCCAGCCTCCCATTAGGAAGTGGCGGGCGGGCTCTGACCTGGTTCGAAGTTGCCGCCGAGAGCGCCGAGGTGGACCCCTATTTCGGTCACGTGTCGGTGTAGTTCCTCCAGTAGGTCGGTGTTCTTCTTCACCGCGCTTGTCAATTCGGTGTTCTCCGCTAGGAGCACCTTGATGTCGTCGGTGTTCTTGGCGGTGTGTACGGCGACTTCTGACGCGATGGCGTCGGAGCGCTTGGCCGCGATGAGCAACGCCGCCGCCTGGACCCCGGCCATCATTGACAAGAACAAGTTGAGCAGGATGTAGGGGTAGGGGTCGAAGGCCTTGTGGCGCAA
>JARCRU010000026.1 GCA_029850535.1 Actinomycetota bacterium
CTTCTCTAAAGTAGATAGACTTTCCCTTTGTATCTCAAATATGACTAGCAACTTCGGGTCTAATCTCAAATACGAATTAGATACCGAACATCACGACATGACGTTGAAGGAATTCCCCATGACCGATAACGCGTTGACCAAGGCGAAAGTGACCGCCCCGAAGGCGGTTGCGAAGAAGGCACCCGCTGCGAAGGCAGTTGCGAAGAAGGCACCCGCTGCGAAGGCAGCGGCCGTCAAAAAGGTTGGCGGCAAAAAAATCGACGGGGCACAACTGGTGTCGTTCTATCGCGACATGATGCTGATCCGCCGCTTCGAAGAGCGCGCCGCGCGCGCCTACACCGAAGCGCTCATCGGTGGCTACTGCCATCTCAACCTGGGTGAAGAGGCCGCTGTCGTTGGTCTCATGTCGGCGTTGCGTGAAACGGACTATCTCTTCACCAACTATCGCGAGCACGGTTACGCGATTATGCGAGGGATCGACCCGAACCGGGCCATGGCCGAGCTCTACGGCCGCGTCGACGGCGTCTCCAAAGGATGGGGCGGATCGATGCACATGTTCGACATGACCCACCGCCTCCTCGGTGGCTACGGCATCGTGGGTGGTCAATTGCCCCTGGCGACGGGAGCCGCCCTCGCCATTCAGTATCGCGGCCTCGACGAAGTGGTGATGTGCACAATGGGTGACGGCACCGCCAACATCGGTGCCTTCCACGAATCTCTCAACATCGCGGCTCTCTGGAATCTGCCCGTCGTCTTCGTGGTGATCAATAACGGACTGGGCATGGGCACCACGGTCGCCAAGGCCTCCGCCGAACCCGAGATCTACAAGCGCGCGAGCGCCTACGACATGGCCGCCGAACGCGTCGACGGCCTCGACCCCGTGGCAGTCTTTGATGCCGCACAGCGCGCTCTCGCCTCGGCGCGGGCAGGCAAACCGTTTCTGCTCGAAGTCGTCTGCGAGCGCCTACGCGGACACTCGGTGGTAGACCCCGCGAAATACCGTTCGCCCGAGGAGGTCGCACAGCTCGCGAAGTTCGACCCGGTACCCAACTTGGCCGCTCGACTCGTCAAGGAGAAGATCCTCTCGGCGGGCGAAGTGCACAAAATCGACGAAGAGCAGACCGCTCGCGCTGATGCGGCAGACGCCTTCGCCCAAGCCAGCGCCCAGCCCGACGTGTCCACCTTGTTCGACTACAACTACGCTACGCCCGTGGCCAATGACTCACGTCGCCTGCCGGGAGATCCTCTCTTCGCGGTCGTCGCCCGTGCGGAGGTAGTGCGATGACCATTAAGACCTACCGCCAGGCGCTACACGACACCCTGCGCGCCGAAATGTTGCGTGACGAGAACGTATTCTTGATGGGCGAAGAGATCGGCGTGTTCGAAGGCTCGTACAAGATCACCGCCGGACTCCTCGCCGAATTCGGCGACAAGCGTGTCAAGGACACGCCCATCGCCGAAGAGGGCTTCACCGGTGCCGCGATCGGTGCCGCGATGCTCGGTCTTCGACCAGTGGTCGAGATCATGACCATCAACTTCTCGCTCCTCGCGCTCGACCAAATTGTCAACCACGCCGCGAAGATCTACGGCATGTTCGGCGGCCAAGCCAAGGTTCCGCTCGTCATTCGCACGCCCGGTGGCGGTGGCCAACAGTTGGGTGCGACGCACAGCCAGAACATCGAGCTCTACTACGCCTTCGTACCCGGCATGAAGGTCGTGGCCCCCTCGACGCCCGCCGACGCCAAGGCGCTATTGCTGGCGGCGATCCGCGATGACGACCCGGTCCTCTTCTT
Source organism: Actinomycetota bacterium (assembly GCA_029850535.1). Taxonomy (GTDB): domain Bacteria; phylum Actinomycetota; class Acidimicrobiia; order Acidimicrobiales; family RAAP-2; genus RAAP-2. Next base: position 1,794 of record JARCRU010000026.1, read on the forward strand.
GGAGAACTTGGCGCTCTACAACACCAAGGGCGACGTACCCGATGACGACACCCCCGCCGAGATCGGCAAAGCCAAGGTGACTCGTGAGGGTCACGATCTCACCTTGATTGGCTATTCGCGAATGGCCTACATCGCCAAGAACGTGGCCGACGCCCTCTCGGAATCCGAGGGACTCGACATCGAGGTGATCGACCTCATGAGCCTGCGTCCGCTGGACCGTCAGACCCTGATCGACTCGGTGAAGAAGACCCACGCCGCCGTGGTGCTCGAAGATGACTGGCTGACCTACGGCATTGGCGCAGAGATCGCCGCGACCATCTCCGACGGGGCCTTCGACTATCTCGACGCTCCCGTTCGCCGCGTGGCGATGGCCGAAGTACCCATGCCCTACTCCAAGGTGCTCGAGTCGGCCGCCATGCCGACCAACGATGATGTGATTTCCGCAATATTCCAGACACTCGAAGCCGTCGGTCGACGTCTCAAGAAGGTTGGTCAGAGCCATGATTGAAATCAAGATGCCCCGCCTGTCGGACACGATGGAGGAGGGAGCCATCGCCACGTGGCACAAGCATCCCGGCGATCGAATTGAGATTGGTGACGTCCTCGTCGAAATCGAGACCGACAAGGCCACCATGGATTACGAGGCCTACGAGGCGGGCACCCTGAGCGAGATCCTCGTAGGAGAAGGAGACACCGTCACCATCGGCACGCCGATTGCGGTGCTGGACAACGGCAAGGCGGACTCTGCGCCCGCGGTTGCGCCCGCGGCGGCTGCAACCGCTGTCACCACTGCTCCCGAAGCCACCACTCCCGCTGCGCCTCCGGCACCAGTGGTTGCCCCTGCCCCTGCTCCGGCTCCCGCTCGCGCGGTTCCGGCGCCATCGCCTCGTGTTCACGAGCCGACCCACAGTGGGAGCGACGGTATCTTTGCGTCCCCCCTCGTTCGTAAGCTCGCCCGTGATCACGACCTTGACCTGAGCCGCGTACGTGGTACCGGGCCCGGCGGACGCATTATTCGGGCCGACCTCAGCGGACTCCTCGTCGAGGCTCCCGCGACGACACCCAGTCAAATCCCTCCACGCCCCGTGATCGCGGCCGGTCCCATCGTGGACGAGAAGCGCGCCTCCCAGGAAGTCACGGTCTCCAAGGCCCGTCGCGTTATCGCGCGTCGCCTCAGTGAGAGCGCCCAGACCATCCCCCACTTCTACGTGACGGCCGTCGCGGACGCACAAATGCTGATGGACATGCGCGTCGACCTGAACACGCAGGCCGAGCTCAAGGGACTCGCCAAGATCAGCGTCAACGATCTCATCATCCGCGCGGCCGCCCTGGCCCTGCGCGATCACCCCGAGGTCAACGCTTCCTACCTCGGTGACGAGAGTGCAGTGATGTTGGTGCACAACCGAATCAACATCGGCGTCGCGGTGGCGTCCAAACACGGACTCGTCGTGCCAGTGATCGTTGACGCCGACGCGAAGAGCGTTCGCGAGTTAGGCGTCGAGGCCAAATCCCTCGCGGCCCAAGCCAGCGGCAAAGGTCTCTCACTCGACCAGATGAGCGGCGGCACCTTCACGATCTCGAACCTGGGAATGTTCGGTGTTGAGGAGTTCACGGCCATCATCAATCCGCCCGAGGGCGCAATTCTGGCCGTGGGCGCCACGACGCGCGAGGCGGTAGTCATGGGCGACGAGATCGTCCCGCGTTACCGCGTGCGCTTCACCTTGTCGGCCGACCACCGCATCATTGACGGTGCTCTCGCCGCGCAGTTCCTACGAACCTTGACGAGTCTCATCGAACACCCCTGGCGAATTGTGGCCGCCGGCGATTGAGTCCTCCGCCGGCCCTGACACTCCGCCGGGACGTGAGGGCGCAAGCTCAACGCCGAGTGATGCAGACATCTCGCGAAGTCGGACGTTGCCTGAGCGCGACGTCGCGAATAAACCGTGCGGTGAGCCAACGCGTCGCACCGGAGAGTCGCGGCGGAGGGGTCGTCAAAACTCCTGCGACGACTCGTCGCGAGGATGACAAATCACGAGGGGGATTTCTCGTGCGCCGCGGCGCTGATACTCCTCGTATCGGCGATAGCGAGTCACCACTCGGGGCCACCAGAACGCGCGTTCGTCGGGGGTGGCGATGCGTGCCATCATCTCGACACTCGTCGAGTCCGCGCTCACTCGCACCCGGGGATTGGCCACGAGATTCTTCAGCCAATCAGGCTCGCGCTGGTCACCCCCCTTGGACGCGACCAGCACCAGATTTGCGCCGTCGCGGATGGGCACGAGAAGCATGGTGGAGTGCTCGTGGCCACTGCGGCGACCCATCGTCACGAGCTCTACCATGTCTGCTCCGTACGCGTGCGAGCCGAGACGCCCCCCACTCACGCGCAACACCGAGCGGTGAAACACGTTGAGCACGCGAAATCCCCAGTCGGTCACCGGCGGCGATACTCTCACAACGCGACACTAGTGACCCGACGCGGCACCCGAGGAGTGACGCCCGACGAGCACCCGCCACCAGGAGGACAGCATCCTCGTGCGCCTCGGACGATGGGCCGCGACTCACCCGGCCTCACCGAAGAGCGAGGATGCTCGAGAATACTGTCGCTGCGGTATTGTTCTCTCGAGGACGTCCAGAATTCGCATCCTGGTATCTGGCTCGACGCCAGCGAGAAGGAAGGTGCGAAGTGGGACTGCGAGCCATGTGGTTCAGTGCAGTGACCGGGGTCATAGGGGCCATCATTTGGCGGATGTTCACCCTCCGAATCTCCGGCGTCGACTTGAGGATTGTCGCAGTGGTCTTCATGCTCTCGGGAGGAGTCGGCATAGTGGCCTCGACGGCCGTCCTGCTCGCCTCGCTCGCGCGCAGAGCGAGGCCCTCGTCACCCCTCGTTTCCCTGGGTCGGGTTCACGACGACACGAGGCGACACGCTCGCCCCAGTGAAGCGCGCGAACCCCTCTCCCTCGAAGTCGTGGCGACGCCCCAGGGGACGCCATCACGGCGAGAACCTCGTCACCCGCCCGCTCTCCAACGCAAATACTCGCCACCGAGCGGTCTCTAAAGGTCGTTGCCCGCGTACGAGAGACCGAAACTCTTGTTCACCAGCGGGAAGTCAGGCACGATCGTGTCATTCAGGGCGATCGCGAGAGCCGGCCAATTGAAGAACGACGGATCGACGGTGCGTGCGCGCGCGACCCGGCCCGAACCCTCCAGTTCCACTCGATGGACGACGACGCCACGCCACCCTTCGGCGATACCCACTCCCGAGTGCGTCGCCGCGCGCGTCGCCAGTGAGCCGGCGTCGCGAGCGCTCACCTCGTGCAGAGTGCGTCGCACCACGTCCAGTGACGCGCGAAACTCCTGGGCGCGCTGGGTGAATCGGGCCATCACGTCGCCACGATGCTGAAGGACCGGTGCGAATTCGTCCTCACCCATCGGGTGCGAACGACGAGCGTCGAAGTCCAAGCCCGAGGCGCGCGCCACGACACCCACCGTGCCGATCGCCGCCGCGTCGGTCGCCGACAGCACCGCGGTACCTTCAAATCGGTCCACTACCACGGCGTTGGCGAGAGCGAGCGACACGACGTCGTCGAACTCTTCGCCGATGCGCGAGAGTTCCACGTCCGACGGTGGAATCCGCACCCGGGTGTAACCCACACCCACGGCGCCACGCAACAGTCGATGACCGGTGAGAGCCTCATTGAGGCGCAAGAGCTTCTCGCGCACCACCAGAGCTCGCGCGTTCGCCACCGCGAAACTCACGTCGTTGCACAGGGCGCCGACGTCGCCGACGTGGTTGTAGAGACGCTCCATTTCAAGTAGGAGCGAGCGCCAGCGCAGCGCGTCCGCCGAGACCTCGAGACCTCGTGCCTCCTCGACGGCGCTGCAGTAGGCGACCGAGTGGGCAATAGCGCTGTCGCCGGAGATGCGCTCGGCAATCGCGACACCCTGTTCGGCTTCCACCCCCTGGAACATCTGCTCCACCCCACGGTGCACGTACCACAGGCGCGCCGTCATCTTGAGAATCGTCTCGCCTACGACGGAGAATCGGAAGTGACCAGGCTCGATGAGGCCGGCGTGCACCGGACCGACCGGGATCTCGTACACCCCGGAACCCTCGACCTCGATGAACGGATAGGGCGGGGCGTCGGCGACGTGCGCGGGCATCGCTCCGGCTCCGCGGCGAAGGGGATGCCACTCCGGAGGCCAGTGCTGATGGCGAACGAGGGGCCGCAGGAACGGGTGGCCGAGGGGCTCGATGCCGAAGTTGTCGCGCATCTCACGCTCGAAGCGACTCGCGCTGAAGGAGAGGTCGCTGAGGGTCGGCACGGTCGGAGTCTCGGGGTCCAGGCGCACGACGAGTTCGTAGCGCGTATCGGGCGGACCGCTGGTGAAGAGGTATACCGCGCGCAACGAGTCCCCGTCATCGTGACCCGCCACGAGGGCCAGGCGATCGCCTCGCCGCAGGTGCGCCGCCGCGCGCTCGTGCAATTCGCTCGCGGCAATTTCCTCGGTGTGGCGGGTCGAACCGATCACGGCAGCACCCCCTGGGCGGCGTGGGTCAAGAGCGATTGCAGGGGCCACGCGAGCACGCCCAGTGCCACGCAGGCGACGAGAGCGCTGATGAGTGGCAGCGCGACCGAAACTGACAGTGGCGACGACGATGACCCCACGGATGCGGCGCCCATCAGCATCTGGCGTGTGTGGCGCGTCACCGCGGCGAAGATCACACTCAGACACCCCAGCGAAATCGCCACCACCCACCACAGTCCCGCGTCGACCTCCGCCCGGGCCATCGTGAGTTCACTCACGAAGAGGCTGAAGGGTGGCAGGGCGACCAGGGAGAGTACTCCGAAGCCAAAGATCCCCGCCAACGTCGGTCGGCGCGCGAGCAGGCCCGAGATCTTGTCGATCTCGGTGGAGCCCTCGAGGTGGTAGATCTCGCCCGAGGACAGGAACAGCACGGCCTTGGTGATGCCGTGACCCAAGATGTGCAACAGCACGGCCGCGATGGCCAAGGGAGAACCGACCGCGGCGCCGATCGCCAGAAGTCCCATGTGCTCGATGCTCGAATACGCCAGCATTCGCTTGAGGTCACGTTGGGCGATCAGCATCACGGTGGCGAGCAGGAGTGACACGAGGCCCACCACCAGAAGCAGCGCGCGCGGGAAGACCGGCCCGAGAGCCGCCACCGCGATCGCGCGGAATCGTAGGAGGCCGTAGAAGGCGACGCTCAACAACACGCCCGACATCAGAGCCGACACCGGCGCGGGCGCCTGGCTGTGCGCGTCGGGCAACCAACTGTGCATGGGCACGAGTCCCACTTTGGTCCCGTAGCCCACCACCAGCAGGGCGAAGGCGAGGCGCGTCACGTTGGGATCGAGGTGATGCGCCACCGACATCACCGAGGTCCAGTCCAGCGACGAACTGTGCACTGGACCGCTCGCGTGCAACTGCGCGTAGTAGATCAGCACCGTGCCGAGGAAGGCCAGCGCGATCCCGATGGAGCACAGGATGACGTACTTCCACGATGCCTCGAAGGCCGCGTCGGTCCTGCGGTGACTGACCAGAAACGTCGTCGCAATGGTCGTCGCTTCAATCGAGACCCACAGCACGCCGAGGTTGGCGGTCAACACCGCGCTCAACATGCACGTGATGAAGACCTGCATCAAGACCGCGTAGTGACGCGCGTAGCGCGCGGTCGTCGCGCCCGACTCCATCTCCTGGCGCATGGTCCGCGAGGTAAACGAAGTCGCCAGCAATGAGACAGCACCGATGACGATCACCATGAAGGCGCTCAGGGAGTCGGCGCGAAAGGAGTGGTGCAGCGCCCATTGGGGCGCGGACATCGTCGCGACGCTCAGCGCGACGCCCAGGGCCAGGAACGCCCCGCTCGACGCCGCAGTGGCCCAGCCAACCCAGGGTCGCCAGGGTACCGAAGCCGCCACCACCGTCATGATGAGGGGAATCAGTAGAATCGCGATGATCAGCATCAGTCGTGCAGCGCTTTCATCTCGGTGAGTTGATCGGTGTCGGAATGGTGCCTCATCGAGACCATCAAGAACTGAAGGACCACCACGACCAGGAGCACGTCCAGCGACGAGCCCAGCTCGACAATGAGGGGCACGCCCGACGTCAAGAGGAAGGTGACGAGGGCGATGCCGTTGTCGACGAGGATGAGCCCCACAATTTTCGATACCGCACGGCGCCGCGTCACCAACATGAAGTAGCCCACCAGCACCGTCGCCAGCCCCAGCGGCGCCAGATGGGTCGCGTGACTCGGTGCCAGGGACGTGATTCGCGTTCCCACGACGTAGGCGAGCACGATGAGCACGGCCGCGAACACCAGTGACGCGGGCACATTCACGAGCGGACGCGATTCACGTGAACGCGGATCGAGTCGCGATACTCGCCGCAACAGCGTTGGGACCACGAGCCCCTTCACCACGAACACCAACGCACCCGTCACGAGTAGAGCTCTCTCGTGCTCGTGCAGTGCGAGCACCATCGCCACGGCGGCGAGCGCGATTCCCTGCAGGCTCAGCATCGTCACGATCGAGCGCACGCCTCGACGCCAGAGGGTCATCACCGCCGACAACAGCACCGCACCGGACGCGAGCTCCAATGACGCGATGTACGTGGTGCTCATCGCGTCACCAACCCCGTCACCACGGCCAACACCGAGAGGACGAAACCGCCCGCCAGCAGTTCGGGGAGCCGAAACAGTCGCAACTTGGCGCTGCGCACCTCGATCAGGGCCACGCCGAGCGCCACGAGGACGGTCTTGGCGATCAGCGAGGCCGTTGCCCCGAGCAGGGATAGTGCGGTGGCGTGCGTCGCGATTCCCCAAGGTAGGAAGAGGTTGGCGACGAGTGAGAACAGCAGTCCCAGTCGCATCGCCTCGCCCAAGGTGACCATCGCCAGTTCCGGCCCCGCGTACTCCAGAATCATTGCTTCGTGCACCATGGTGAGTTCCAGGTGCGTCGCGGGATTGTCGACGGGGATCCGACCCGTCTCGGCGATGACCACGATGAGAAGAGCTCCGAGTGCGAGGAGTCGCGAAGGAGCCAGGACCCAGTCGGGGTGCGCCAGAGTGTCCACCATGATGCGCGGCAGATTCGATGTCCCCGACTGAATCGACAAGGCGATGACCGCGACCAGTAGAGCCGGCTCGGCCAGCGCACCGATGGTCATCGCTCGACTCGACCCCATACCGCCAAAGGCGGTGCCGGTGTCGAGTCCGCCCAACGCGGCGGCGGCCGACCCGGTCAGTAGAAGGTACACAATGACCAAGATGTCGGCACTCGAACCCAGCAGGGGGTGCGTACTGACGAGCGGCGATATCGCGACGGCGACCACCGCCGACGCCACGATCACCATCGGAGCGAGAGCCAGCACCACGCTGGCGTGGCGCGCGTGTAGCCGCTCCTTGGTCAACAGCTTTCTCAGGTCGCGTAGAGGTTGCCCGATCGGGGCACCTACCCGACCCTCGGCCCGGGCCTTGACTTTGGCCATGAGACCCACCAGGAGTGGACCACCCAGGGCCACCAGGACGAGTTGGATCAAGGAGGCGACGACGCCGCCGACCGGCACGATGGCGAGGGTCACCCGACCACCACCAAGACCACCAGGAGTGCCACGAAGCCAAAGGCCAAGTAGCGATTGATGCTGCCGTTTTGGAGCCGTCGCGCCTGTCGTCCCAGTCGCATCGTCACCGCGATGAGGGGTCGATAGCCTCTCGCCTCCAGGACGTCGACGATGCGGTTCTCGTACATCAGGGACTGCTCGTAGTAGCGCGACTCGGCCACGTGGGTCACTTCCACGTCGGCCTGAGGACGAAGGACGTCGGCGAAGACCCGCTGCAGGGGTTCGGCGAAGGACGTCGCGGTGTACTGCATTCTCGGGGTCTGTAGTTCCCGACCACAACCCCACGCGTCCACGCGTCGAGCGCGACGCTGGGTGAGGGACTGAGTGAACGCCCAGAGCAGGGCCATCACTGCGACCAGGCCCACTAGGAGAGCCGCTGGCTCGATCGCCCCACCGAGTTTGGACACGACGACCCCGGTGTCGCGGGTGAGCGGCGAGACCACGGACGCATTCAGCGCCGACGACGACGCACGATTGAGCAGGGGGACGAAGAGTCCCGGCACCACGCCGATCACCACGCTCGGGATCGTCAGCCAGCCCATCGCCACCCTCATGGACGTCGAGGTCTCTCGCGCCGTCGCCGCCCCCGTCGAGCGAGCCTGGCCGAGGAACCCAATGCCGAAGGCCTTCACGAAAGCGACCGCCGTGAGCCCGCCGGTCAGGGCTAGCGCGATCACTCCGAGGAGCATCACGATGACGGTGGGCGTCGAGGCGACTCGAAAGCCGTGCAGGAGACCCTGTAGCAACAACCACTCACTCGAGAAGCCGCTCAGTGTCGGTACGGCCATGATCGCGCCCGCACTGATCACCACCACCAACGCGGTCACGGGCATCGAATGGATCAATCCGCCCAATAGGTCCAAGTTTCGAGTACCCGTTGCTCGTTCGATCGCTCCCGCGGCGAGGAACAGCGCTCCCTTGAACGCCGCGTGTGCCAGGACCAGCATGAGGGCCGCCGTCATCGCCAGGTGTGCGATGACCGGTTGGGCGTTGTCAGCGAGCGCCCCCGCGGCCCCCACGCCGATCAGGACCAAACCAATGATGTCGACGGTTGAGTAGGCGAGGAGTCGCTTGAGGTCAGTACTCGTAGTGGCGTGCAGCGCCCCGTACAACGCGGACACCACTCCCAGGAGTGCCACCGCAATCCACCACCACACGGTCCCGCCGTGCAAGAGATCCTCGCCGACGCGGATGATGCCGTAGACGCCCATGGCGACCATGGAACTCGACATCAACGCCGACACCGGACTCGGCGCCTCCGGATGGGCCTTGGGCAGCCACACGTGCAGGGGCACCGCCCCCGCCTTGGACGCGAATCCCAACAGGACCAGCACGAAAGCGAAGGAGCGCGTCACTCCGGACAGCGCCAGGGAGTGCGCACTGACATCGGCGAAGCTTTGCCCCCCACCGTGCGAGGTCATAACCAGCAACCCCAACAGAATCGAGGCCGCTCCGGCCTGCGTCATCGCGCCGTACCACAGCGCCGCGCTGCGAGCGTCGGGGTGACGAGTCTGATCGGTCAAGATGAGGAGCCACGAACTCAGCGCCATCATCTCCCAGAAGAACATCAGGGTCATGACGCTCGATGCCGCTGGAACGGCCAGCAGGGTCACGATGAACAACATGAACATGCTCAGCGCGCTGCGCGACGCCATCGCCCCCTTGGCGTAGCCCACGTTGAACACGCACGCCGCGGCTCCCACGAAGGAACTGACCAGGATGAACCACGCACCCAGGGGATCGATCGTGAGCGAAAAGCCCGTCACGGGCAGCACCTGTGAGGTGTGAAAAGCCAGCGTCTCACCCGTGAGGAGGATTCTGAGGGCGACACCTGACGCGAGCAAACAGCCCAGGGCTCCCAATGCTGCGGACACCACGACCCGAGGTCGACGCGGGAGCACCGCGGCCATGACTGCCGCACTGGCGCAGATGCTCAGGGCCGCGAGGAACACAACCACTGCTCAGCGCCCGCTCAGACTTCGCAACGCGTTCACGATGTCACGTGGATGGGGCGGGCAACCCGGGATCATCACGTCGGGTGAGACGACGTGGTCAAGTGTCGAACGCACCCCCTGGGCTCCCACGAAGATGCCGCCATTGACCGCGCAGTCACCACACGCCACCACGACGGCCGGCTGGGGCAGCGCCGCCAGCGTCTGTCGCAGCGGTCCATCCATGTTGTGCGTCACCACGCCAGTAACGAGAAGTCCGTCGGCGTGTCGAGGTGACGCCACGAGACGAATACCAAAGCGCCCCGCGTCGTAGTGCGGGGCCAGAGCCGAGGTGATCTCCACTTCACACCCGTTACACGAACCGACATCGACGTGGCGCAGCTGCAGAGATCCTCGAAGGGTGACGCCGGTGTGCACCGGTGGGCGATCGCCGACCCCTTCACTCACGGGACGTCGAAAGAGTGAGCGAAACACCGAGGTTCGACCGAGGTTGCCGGTAATTCTCATCGCTGCGCTTCGAGGTGTTCGAGCGCACTCCTCGTTCGACCCATGGTCGAAGCGAGGACGCGCCGCGCCGAAGAAAGGAACTCCCCCACCGCGTCATCAGTGATCGAATACGTGACCGCATTGGCGCGTCGATGAGACACCACGAGGCCAGACTGCTTAAGAACATTGAGGTGTTGTGATAGCGAGGAGGCCTCGACGCCGATCTCATCGCGCAGAACGCTCACGGGCATCTCGTGAAGCACGAGGAGTTCGAGTATGCGAATCCTCACCGGATGCCCCAGTGATCGAAACAGTTGAGCCTTGGCGACGTAGAGCGGTTGGTCAGTAGGCATGTCGCTCATCTCCCCAGACTATCAATGGCTTTAGAAATTCTGAAATTACTAAAGTACTTACTATCCCGCTGGTTGACGGCGTCCTCGTGTGCCCGCGGTCACCAAGGGGACGACCAGGTGCGGCGTGGGGCGCTGACCACGATCGTTGGGGTACTCCTCGTGTGCTCTCGCGCGGCGCGGCGCGACACTCGATCAAACTCATTGTCGCTCGATGCCTCGAGACTGGGGCACCGACATTCGCCCTCCGCGCCACCCTCACGACGGTAATGAACTGGCGATTTCTACGGGGAGTCGAGCAAATCGGTGGTGCACCGAGCCGCGAGGCGGCGCTCCTCGTCACTGACGCTGACATTGAAAACGTGTTCCCGATCCGTGTCGCAGGGACACCGTCGTCACCGCGCTCTTTCGCCAACATGTGACTTTAATATCTGGTCGGGGAATCTCCGCCACGCTACGGTCGCCTTCGTAGGGATTGAGCCACGAGGAGGACCGGAGATGTCCAAGGAGTTTGACGGCAGGACCGCCATCGTGACCGGAGCGGGTGCGGGCATCGGGCGGGCCACTGCGCTACAACTGGCCGAACTGGGTGCGCGTGTCATAGTCGCCGACCTGCACGCTGAGACCGCACACGACACCGTTCGCGCCATCACCACCGCGGGTGGCACCGCGATCGCGGTGGTGGGCGACCTGAGCGACCAAGACGTCGTGGACCATCTCGTCTCGCACACCGTGGCTACGTACGGCGTCATCGACATCCTCGTCAACAACGCCGGCATCATGGACGACATGAGTGGACCCCACGAGGTGAGTGATGCCACGTGGGAACGGGTGATTCGCGTCAATCTGACCGCTCCCTTCTTACTCATTCGCGCGGTCGTGCCCCACATGCTCAACCGGGGTCACGGAGCCATCGTCAACACCACTTCCGAGGCGGGTCTTCGCGGCAGCGCGGCTGGCACCGCCTACACCGTCTCCAAGCACGGCCTCGTCGGACTCACCAAATCCGCCGCCGTCATCTACCGCGATAAGGGAATCCGCGTCAATGCGGTGGCCCCCGGGGGCGTCGCGACCAGCCTCGAGGTCAACATGAAGCCCGACGCCATGGGTCTAGCGGTGATTGGCGGCTTCGCGAACAACGTGGGGCGCATCGCTCAAGCCGAGCAGCTCGCCGCAGTCATTATCTTCTTGGCCTCCGACGCCGCCAGTAACGTCAATGGCGCCATCGTGCCAGTTGACAATGGGTGGTCCGCTATCTGATGCCGCTGCTCGCTCGCGAGAGCAGTGCCCAACGCAACGTCGCACCGAGCGCACGGCTCGACGAGCACCTTTGCCCTCAACGCGCGCCCGAGCAGATCCTCGCGGACCGTTTCGTCGTGCCCCGAGGTCGACTCGACGTCACGGATCAGTTACTTAGATTTCGCGCAATGTTCACCTCGCGTTCATTTCCGTACAACCGGGCGATTACGAACGAATGGGAACCTAAGAGGGCGCACCGAGAAAGAAAGTAGGACGCCGTGACTGACGCCGCCACCACCCCAGGATCGCTCGGGGCCCACGACGAGAACTCGGCCTCGGGCACCGACAGCACCGTCGTGGTCAGCGTGCACTCACTGCTCGACGACGCCCCCACCAGTCGATTCCACCATCGAGCGGTGTTCATCTCGGGCATGGGGTTCTTTACTGACGCCTACGACCTGTTCGTGATCTCGACCGTGGCGACGATCCTGGCGACCCAGTGGCACCTGTCAACCACCCAGACCAGTTGGGTCACCGGTTCGGCCATCCTCGGGGCTTTCTTCGGGGCCTTCATCTTCGGGCGAATCGCCGACAACTTCGGGCGAAAGACGGTCTACACGGTGGTGGCGGCCATCATGATCATTGGGGCCATCGCCTCGGCCTTCGCCCCCAATTTCGCCTTACTCGTTGTCGCGCGCTTCGTGCTGGGTCTGGGCATCGGCGGGGACTATCCGGTGTCGGCGGTGTTGATGAGCGAATACTCGAATCGTCAGAACCGCGGGCGACTGGTGGGACTCGTGTTCTCAATGCAGGCGGTCGGCCTCATCGTGGGCCCACTGGTCGGTCTGCTCTTGTTGTCCTCGGGCGTGAACAGTTCACTCGCGTGGCGCCTGCTCCTCGGACTCGGCGCCGTGCCCGCGGCCGCGGTCATCTACCTACGGGCCAAAATGCCCGAATCACCGCGCTTCCAAGCCAGTGTCAAGGGCCAGAGCGCCACGGCGGTCGTGGAGTTGCACACTTTCACCAACGGTGTCATCCACGCCACCAGCGTGGACGAGACCACCAAGCGCCGCATGAGCTTCTCGCAGTTCGTGCGGAACCGTCAGATGTTGATGATGATCCTTGGCACCGCGGGCGGATGGTTCCTCTTCGACTACGCCTATTACGGCAACACACTCTCGCTACCCAGCATCCTCAAACAAGTCTCCCCGAACGCGAGTCTCGAGATGAAGCTCTTCTTGACCTTGACCATGTTCGTGGTGTTCGCGCTGCCGGGTTACGCGCTGGCGGTGTGGAAGATGGACCGAATCGGTCACCGCAAGCTCCAGATCATCGGATTCGCCGTGATGGCGGTGTGCTTCCTCGCCTTGGCGGCGGTGCCCAGTTTCACCACTCTGGTGGTTCCCTTCATTGCGATCTTCGGTCTCAGTTATCTCTTCACCGAGTTCGGCCCCAATACCACGACGTTCGTCCTACCCTCGGAGGTTTTCCCCGTCGAGATGCGCACCACTGGACACGGTATCGCCGCGGGCGTGGGCAAACTGGGCGCCTTCGCCGGCGTCTTCGTCGTGCCACAACTACAAAAGGGCGTCGGTCTGCGTGGCATGTTGGTCGTCGCGGGCGCCTCGGCCCTGCTCGGCCTCGCCGTGACCTTTGTACTTCCCGAACCGAGTCAGGTCTCGCTCGAGGACGTGAGCGAACACCGCGCTCGGAACTCGAATCGAGTGCCTCGGCGGCACGCCTAATCCCCCTCGCTCGGCGATCCGTCAGCGCAGATCACTGATTGGACCGGGCTCGACGTCACGTTGTGACGAGTTTGTGGTCCGTGAGGGGGTGCGTTGAGTTCACTCCCCCACGATGAGGGGATGGCATTTCGCGTTCACCCGTTCCCACCCGATAACGCTTTTCGAGCGAACTAGCCACTGCCGTGTCATCGTACCCACCGGAGCACGTCGTCGTCAGCGCGCAGCGCTCGACGCTGAATCCGGCAATACTCTCGTGGCGACAGCGAGAACCATGGTCGCTCCTCGCGCGTGACGCCGTCGTGCAACTGATCATCACCGCTTTCGTCCTGGCCACGCTGATCGCCAGTTTCGTCGTCTATCCCCACCACCGATACAACGTCTCGGTGGACGGCGCTCTCTATCTCGTGGCCGTCACGCTGCCGGCCCTCGCCATGCTCCTCACGGCCCTGCGTTCACCCGACCTACGCCGCCCCTGGCTCTTCATGACCGGTGGCGTCATCGCCAATTCTCTCGCCGACCTGGTCTACGCGACGCACGATCAGCACCTTCACCCGATTCCCAATCCGGCCCCCAGTGACGCCCTCTACGTCATCTCCTATTCGTGCTTCATCGTCGGAGTCTTGCTCATCACCCGCGTCCGCGGTGATCGAACACGCGCCAGTCTGCGTCTCGATGGCTTCATCGCCGCCGCCGCGCTCGCCTCGCTGGTCGCCTTCATCTGGTTCAATCCTCTGGTCGCGCGTGGCGCCGGCACGTTGCGCATCGTGGTGGACCTCGCCTATCCCTTCAGCGATCTCGTCATGTTGGCGCTCCTAGCGATTTCCCTCGGCCCGCGGCGGTACCGACCCACTTGGAGCTCGGGCCTCTTGCTCGGCGGCATCGCGTGGTTCCTCTTGGGCGACGTGCTGCACGTCAACCAGATCGCGACCAATACCGTGCACGCCGTGTCCTTCACCGACACCACGTTCGTCGTGGGTCTGTGGATGATGGGAATCGCCGCATCCACCCACGACCGCCGAAACGCGCCCCGCCACTCACGACGCGTCGAGACGTCACTCAGTGTGGCCGCGGTACCGGTATTCTCCGGCGTCCTCGCCATCAGCGTCATCGCCGCGAGTTGGGCTTGGAACCGACCGCCCGAAGTAGGTGGCCTCGCCCTGACGGCACTGACGCTGGTGATGGTGCGCATGTGGCTCGCTCTGCGAGAGGAACGCCGTCTGGTCCTGTCGTCGTCGCTCGACGCACGTACCGATGCTCTCACCGGACTCGCGAACCGCCGACGACTCTTCGAACGTATCGACGAGCTCCTGGGTGGCGTCGACGCGTCGCAGGTGGGGGTGATCCTGATTGATCTCGACGGCTTCAAAGAGGTCAATGACGAGATCGGCCACGCCGCGGGCGACGAGCTACTGCGGATAATCGCACAGCGCTTCACCCGTCGCGTGGCGAATCGAGGGAACCTGGCGCGATTGGGCGGTGATGAATTCGCCATCGTGAGCGTCGCTCCCGAAGCGACCCTCGTGGCCCTGGCCCGCGAACTTCTCGAGACGACGAGCCAGGAATTCTCGCTTCAGGGACACCGTGTGCGTCTTGGCGCCAGTATGGGGGTCTCGCTCGCGAGAGAGGGCGATGCCGACGCGTTCGAACTCTTGCGTCGCGCCGATGTGGCCATGTATGAGGCGAAGAAGCGGCGAAGCGGCGTGGCGGTCTACTCTTCGAGCAGCGACGTTGTTTGTCGCCGCGAGCCCCTCAGCCACTCGGCGAATTCGTTGATCTCTGTGGACCCTGCTCCGTCAGGGTGGACCGAACCCCCGACCAACGAAGAGTCGATGTGCCCGCACGAGTGAGTGCGCGAGGAGCCATAAAGTTCTCGGGAACTCGTGTCGGTTCAGCGCCTCCGGGGAGAATCGAGTCAGCGTCGGCGTTCCCGGCCCTCAGGGGAACCCTCATGGTCACCCTCGACCCGACGCCCAGACCGCGGACTCTCCGCTCACGCGCCAACGCGACGATGGGCACGAGGTTTCAGTGGCGCTGGTGAAGGGTCAGTAGGGATCGGCGCCGAGGCAGCGGACGATCTCGGTCGCGACGCGCAAGCACGCGAGACTGTCAGCGTGACTCTGCAGGGGTGACTCCAGGAGTCCCCGTCCCACGTAGTCGGCGAAGGCGGTGACCTGGTACACCAGTCCCGCGTGGCGCCGGATCGGCGACTCATTGGTCCACCACTGCATCGGCGCATCAAAACCCTTGCCGGCGACGCCCACGCTCGTGGGGAACACGAAGGGCGTACCGAACTCGATCACGCCCTCCTCGGTGGCGATGGTCGCGTGATGCGGGGCGTCCACGACCCCCGACACCGTGAAGGTCGCACGGGCCCCGCTGTCGTACGTCAGGTACGCGGTGGTCTCAGCATCCATACCGTCGTCGAGGACGATGCCGCGCGCCTCGATGCTCGCCGGCTCGCCGAGGACCATTTGACACAGGGCGATCGGGTAGATCCCCATGTCCCACAGTGGACTACCGTGACCCTTGCGCCACATCCGCGCCACGGCGCGGTTGTCTTGGCAGAAGTCCGACAGAATCAATCGAGGCTCACCCAGAGCGCCCGACTCCAAGAGTTGACGCGCGACGTCCATTTGGGGCAGGTAACGGGTCCACATCGCTTCCATCGCGAGAAGACCCCGTTGACGAGCGTGGGCGAAGAGCGTCTGAGCCTCGTCAACGCTCTGGGTGAAGGGCTTCTCCACCAGAACCGCCTTGCCCGCGTCGAGGGCCAGCATCGCGGCGGCGAAGTGATCGTTGGGTTGGTTGGCGATGTAGACGGCATCGACATCGTCACGGGCCACCAGTGCTTCGTAGCTCGACACATGAGTGGGTATCGAGTGGGCCGCGGCGAACGCTTGCGCCTTGGCGGGGGTGCGTGAGGCGACCGCCGCGATACGTTGAGTGGAGTTCGCCAGGACCGTAGTGGCGAAGGATTCAGCGATTGCCCCCGGTCCAAGGATCCCCCACCGCAGCGAGGGTACCGAGGAGGGGTCGATCAAACGTGGTGCGGGTAAGTTCACTCACATCACCTTACAATTCGTCACCGCGGCATCTCATGTGATGACCTCGGCGAAAAACAACGCCACACGACGAGAAACGCCGCGGCTTTCTCTTGTGTGGCACCCGGCGTCGTGGAACTGAGGGCGATACGCAACTTGACGATGCGGTCCGAAGAATGACTATTCACATTAGGTGGTATAATTCATGCGTAGTTGAGATTCGCGAGCGACTGTAATTCGCAGTCGAGTGAAGCGAGTTTTGGGAATGAGGACATATGTCCGCACTTACCCACTTTAGGAATCGAAAAATCGCCGCCCAATCCCTGCGGAAGTCGCGAGAAGTTCGTCGCGCTCGAAATTTTCGTCACTTTGGGGCACGTAGTGGAGCGGTATTGGCGGTAGCGTTCACCACGCTGGCTGCGGGATTATGGGCGTCGCCCATTGCCAGCGCCGCGACGACCGCCGTCAACCTCGCCACCGCGTCGACCTACGCCGTCATGGCGGGCAGCACCATCACCAACACGGGCCCCACAGTCATATCGGGAGATATCGGCCTCTCGCCGGGTACGGCCATCACGGGTTTCCCGCCGGGCCTGCAGAGCAGTGGCGTCACTCAAGTTTCCAACGCCCCCGTTGGGATCGCCCAGTCCGACTTGACGGCGGCCTACCTTGACGCCGCCTCGCGAACACCCTTCTCGACCGTTTCGGGCGACTTGGGGGGTTCGACGTTGGTATCGGGTGTCTACCAATCGGCGTCGAGTCTCTCGTTGACTGGTACCGTGACGCTCAACGGCGGTGGCGACCCCTCAGCGGTCTTCATCTTCCAATCGGCTTCCACCTTCACCGCAGCAACCGGTAGTCAGGTCCTGCTGGAGAACGGGGCGCAGGCGTGCAACGTCTTCTGGCAGGTCGGGAGTTCGGCCACCCTAGGAACGTCGAGTCGATTCAGTGGCTCGCTGATGGCGCTGACCTCGATCACCCTCAACACCGGCGCCCAAGTATCGGGTCGCGTGCTGGCTCGAAACGGAGCGGTCACCCTTGATGGCAACAGCATCACTGTTCCGACCTGCGCTCTCGCAGTTTCGACGACCACGGTGGCGCCGACGACGACCACGGTGGCGCCGACGACGACCACGGTGGCACCTACGACAACGACCACGGTGGCACCTACGACAACGACCACGGTGGCACCTACGACGACGACCACTGCGGTAGTGTCCAGTGCCACGACGGTGCCAGTAACGACTACCTCGACCACCACGCCGGTAACTACGACCACGGCAGCGCCGACAACAACGACGTCGACCACCGTAGTCCCATCGGGGCCACCAGCCACCGGTTTCGGAGGCACCGCGGGACACCGCAGTTCACCTCGCACTCCCCTGATACTTGGCTCACTGGGGCTCGCTGGTTTCTTTGGGGCCCTCGCCCTGCGTGAGCGGCGTCGAGGGTAATGATTGCTGCGTAGTGGGATTGACGATGAATCCTGGGAGGCGCCGTCGATCTCGCCGCGAGATGCTGTACTGGTCCCTCGGCGCGTTGGCACTGGTCGTCCTGGGGGTCGGGGCCCTGATTCTGCGGCCCTCGCCGGATCCTTCCCGACAGGTTTTGCGGTCGACGGCCCCTACGACGTCGACCACAACCTCGTCGCGGTTGGCGTCCCCGCCGCACAAGCCCGTGCTCGCGGGACTGGCTCGCTCCGTACCCCTCGAACTGATGGTGCCATCTCTGGGGATTGCCACCCACATTGGACAGTTGGGATTGCAGGCGAACCGCCAAGTCCAGGTTCCCACGAGCGTACATACGGTGGGGTGGTTCCGCCTGGGTCCCACACCAGGTCAAGTAGGTTCGTCGGTCATCTTGGGTCACGTCGATTCCTATCGCGGCCCCGGGATATTCTTCTCACTTAAGTCCTTGCCCGTGGGGGCGTTGATCGAAGTACGTCTCAGCGACGGCGTCACCGCCCAATTCCGAGTGACCAGTGTGGTGCAGTACGCCAAGACCAGTTTTCCCGACAACTTGGTCTACGGCTCAGCGACCGATCGTTGGCTCAATTTAGTCACCTGTGGTGGCACGTTTAATCACGCGACTGGTAGCTATGAATCCAACATCGTGGTGTTCAGCCGACTAGTGGGAACCATCGCGGCGACCGCGTAAGGGTCTCGCTGGCAGTGGACCACGCCACTGCTGACAAGCGATGATTCCGCGCGTCAGCGGCGACCTCGATGAAACGCAATTGTAAATGTGCAGCGTCGAGAATTCGGATGATTTCGGAAATTTGCTTGGGCATTCTCAGTCGATTTCTCTACTACTATTGAAAACCGGCAAGGGCAAACACAGAAGGTCACCGCAATCAAGACGATCCCTAGTACTGACCTTGGAAAATCGCGAATAGCGGAATTGGCTGGCTCACAGGAGTTCCTGGACCAACTGCGTACTGGCATCTTGCTGTTCGACGAGCAGGGCAATATCTTTGCGTGCAATGACGCGACCCTGACACTATTCGACGCGACCCCTGAGCAGCTGATGGGTGGCAGGCCGGATAACCAGAAGGTGATGATCATGGGCGATGATGGCGCGCCCCTATCAACCGACGAGCTGACTATTTCAAGAATTCTGCGAACCAAGGAGCCATGCATCGGTTCCATCTTGGGGATCTCCCTACCGGGCAAGAGACTGCGGTGGATATTGGAGAACGGCTACCCACTATTTGATCAGGGACGGCTGGCGGGGGGCATCTTATATGTCGATGACGTCTCGACCTTTCGAGAAGAACGTAATTCGCTGAGGCTTCTCAATGCGGTCAACAAGATCGTATTATCCGCGACGAATGAGACTGACCCCCTGCAAAATGTCTGCGATGCGCTGGTCGAGCATGGTCCTTACGCCCTCGCGTGGATCGGGTTAGTGGCCACCGACGGATCACACGATGTCGTCTCAGCCTTTGCCTCAGGGACTACTGGCTATCTTTCCCAGGGCATGATTTCGACGTCCGGGGCCAATGCGAGAGGACGTGGTCCAGCGGGAACGGCTATTCGGACCGGGGTCAGCCAGGTTATCGGGGACCTCTCCGTCGCGGAAGTGTTCGCGCCCTGGCGTGAGCGCGCCGCCCAGTTTGGCTTACGGTCCTGCACCTGCATTCCCTTCAACTCGGGGGGGCGCAGGGCCGTGCTCAATCTCTACGCCAAACACGTTCACGCCTTTTCGGTCGAAACTGTCTCGGGCTTGGAGGCGATCGCGCGGGAGTTGGAGTTCGTCATAACGCACATTCGGTCGGTTCAGCAGATCACAGCGACCTTAGAGGAGGTCACACGCGTCGCCGAGGCCCTCAGGGCATCCGAAAACGCCCTTAGCGACTCCGAGGAGCGATTTCGTCTCGCGTTCGAGAACAACATGGCGCCGATGGTCTTCAGCGACATCAATGATCGTGCTCTCGCCATGAACGACGCCTTTTGCGACATGCTCGGATTCTCCCGTGAGGAGCTAATGGGCAAGGATTCTCGGCATTTCACGCACCCCGAGGACATCGGCATCACCGAAAGATCGCACGTGCAGCTGCTCGGCGAGGAGATCGATCAGGTCCGATACATTAAGCGCTACCTGCGCCGGGATGGTCGAGTCATCGTCTCGGAAGTCTCAAGGTCAACGGCGCGCGACTCGAAAGGTAGGATTCTCTACTTCGTCGCCTCCGAGCGCGACGTCACCGCGGAGCGGGCCCTCAACGAGGAACTCTCTCACAAGGCCCTGCACGATTCGCTCACCGGACTCGCCAACCGGGCCCTCTTCGAGGATCGGCTAGCCCAAGCGCACGAGAGGGCCGTGCGCCATGGCGGAGTTTGCGCGATCTTGATGCTCGACCTCGACGACTTCAGAGGGGTCAACGAGACACACGGTCACGTCGTCGGCGATCACCTGCTCGTGGCGATGGCGCGCCGATTTGAGCAGGTGACCCGCTCCGCCGACACAATCTGCCGGTTCGGGGGCGACGAGTTCCTCTACCTCGCCGAAGGGCTGGCGAACGAAGCGGATGTTGACGAGGTGGCGGCCCGTCTGCTCGGCGCGCTCAGCGAGCCATTCGTGATCGACGGAAAGATCATCAAGCAGAGCGCAAGCGTTGGTACCGTGGCTTGGGACGGGACGGTACAACAGACCGACGAGTTACTCCAGAACGTCGACGTGGCCCTCTACGAGAGTAAACGCCACCGTCGTGGCCAATACGTATGCTTCGATCCGACCATGCACCAACTGGCCACCAGTCGGTTCGAACTACTCCAGGAACTCCGACACGCCCTCGAGGTGGGGGACATCTCGATGCACTACCAGCCGATCGTCGATCTCAGTTCGACCAAGGTGGTCGGTTTCGAGGCGCTGATGCGCTGGGAGCACCCCGAGCGCGGACCAATTCCTCCGCTGGTCTTCATCCCGCTCGCCGAACAGAGCGACTTGATCGTGGATCTCGGCTGGTTCGCACTTCGTGAGGCCGTGGCGGCCGCCAGTTCCTGGGGGTCACTCGAATCACAGGAGGGTGCACCGTACGTCACCGTCAACCTCTCAGCGCACCAGTTTCACGACCCGAAGCTGGTCGGAGTCATCGAGCAGGTGCTTGGCATCAGCGGACTCGCGCCGCAGCGACTGATCATCGAGATCACTGAGAGTGTGACGCAGCACGACATCGACGAGACCTTGGAGACAATCGGACGGCTCAAAGAGATCGGCGTATCCTTCGCCCTGGACGACTTTGGTACCGGCTATTCGTCGCTCTCCTATCTCGCACTCTTAAAGCCCCTAGTTATCAAGATCGACAAGTCCTTCATCAACCCGGCGATCGAGAATGAGCAGCACGAGATTCTGCTTGGCTCGATCATCCAACTCGGTAACAGGCTCGGCAAGGTCATGCTCGCCGAGGGCATCGAAACGCGAGAGAATCTAGAGCACGTTCGCCACTTGGGCTGCAAATTCGGGCAGGGTTACCTATTCTCGCGGGCGGTCCCGTGCGCCGACGCAGCACGTTTGGTCGGCCGGTCCTTTGCGGATCTAGTTGAGGAAACGGTCGCAGACGATAGTTGAGTTGGCACAGAGGAAACTGAAGGATTGACGCATCGCCGCGGTGCCGAATGCCAGAGGGCAATTTTGCTACCTTTTGCCGAATAACCGCTCGTAGCGTCACAACTCGAACATTTCTAACACGAACAAGCACGTTGCATTGAGTTGCCATACCCATTGCACATCGGGACGTCTCACCGTGGCGAACGGTTCAACAGTCGTCGCTGCGCCGGCCGTTTTTCGGCGAGGTCAATCGTTCTCCACCTAGCACTAGCGTTTATCGTCGTGCAGGCCCACTCGACGACTTCAGGCAATGCATCGCCACCCTTGATTGAAACGGTGTCGGCTCCCATCAAGCCACGACTCCGCGAAGAACGAGCGAAGGCCACAATCTTCAAGATGTGCCGACATCAACCCGTTAGAGTGCAATCTCAACTCGGTCGCGACCATTGCTCTTAGCGAGAAATAGCGCCTGATCAGCTCGGGCGATCAAGGGTTGGTACACCTCCCCCGGATAGCGAAGTGCGACTCCCACACTCACGCTCACGGTTGGCAACTCTTCCCCAGAATTAGCAACGCATCCTCGGATTCGTTCGGCTGCTTTGATGGCCGTCGTGGGATCGACATTCGACAAGAGCACAAGAAATTCCTCTCCCCCGTACCGAAAAATCAAGTCACTGGGTCGGACGCTCTGAGAGATTGCCTTCGCCACCCGTTGCAGCACTACGTCACCCGCCGCATGGCCGAACATGTCATTGACTTTCTTGAAGTAGTCAATGTCAATTAGGAGCGCCGCCATTTGCGGCGACTGATTTCGATCATCGAAGGCCGCGAGTCGATGATACGAGTCCTCGAGCGATACCCGGTTGTACAGTCCGGTGAGCGAGTCGTGGATCGCTTGCATGTGCCACTCGGTCCGTTCCAGATCGAGCGTACGATGACGAATCTCGCGTTCAAGTCCAGCTTCGACGAGGCTAATTATCTGTGACAACACGGACATTGATGCTTCGCTAAGAACCCGCGGCTCCCGAAAACCCCACACCATAGCTCCGTCAATCTTTCCTGATTTCGGTGACGTGAGCGGAAGAACTAGTCGCGTGCCAGTACTTGACGCCCATCCTCTCAGCACACTGGCGACGTCATCGGGCGGTTGCGCAAAATGACCGGCAAACGAATCACTCTGGTTGAACTGGAACCACCGTTCGTCGCCCCCAGCCCACAATTCAAAGTACTCAGCGCGTAGAGTCTTCGAGGCAACGCCGGCCAAATATGCGGCCACCGTGGAGAAATTCTGTTCCCGAACCATCGTATGGATCAGGTCGTGAATAGTCTGATTGGCTGCGAGCAGGAAGTTCAGCCCCGGGTCGTTACGCGTCAGCAGGAAAACGCCGCATTCCAGTTGCTCCAACATCTCCATTATCGGCGCTACCAATACCTCCGGAATCACGTGCCCGAGCTGGGGGGCGATTCGTAGAATCGTCAACTCACGAACCTGATGAACGGCTCTGGCCAGAATCTCCCTGCTGGGCATGTAGTACTCATGAAAGGTTCGAATCGAAGCAAAGTCGTCCTGAAGCCCCAGGTACAACGATTGATCCTCCGCAAATCCTCCAAAGAGATTGGATGAAAAGAGCGTCCCAGACTTCTGATCAAATGTGCTGAACGACCCCGCGGCAGGTAGATATGGGGTGAGCCGGAACTCGAGAGTTCGATCTTTGAGCTCAAGTCGCCAGTGGTGTTCTTCAATCCGCCAATACCCAAGCGGCGTCCCACTGTGAACGATCGATGATTCGTTGCTCCAATGGGTGACAATGGTGGCTTCGGGATGGAGCCCTCGAGCCACGAGTTGGGGCAACGCAGCGACGACGTCAATGTCCGGCTGCGAACACACGATCCAACGGACGTTGCGGAGCCCAACGACTGATTCGATTTTGCGCACGACTTCATTTACGTTGAGAGCAGAACCCGGGTCGATCAACACCGACTGGTCCTCCTGCTCAACCAAGTACACGTGGCTCTGAAATTTGCCCTGGGGGAGCATCGAACCAACCCACCAGATTCGCGGAGCAAGCTCCACTGCTTCCGAGGTATCGATTATTACTTCGACCATTGTTCCTTCTGTCTTCTCATGATTCATGGTGCTGGACATGCCACTACCTAACATCATGCCGTTATCGCAACTGCTTCAACAGGTTTTCGCCTAGGCGTTTTTTCGCGCCACCGGGCTTCCGCCAAAAAACTCTTGCGTCACCTGTCCCAAAGACAACGGTTAGTCCATCCCGATTCCTTATGGATGCCGCTTGGATGAGAAGAGTCAGTTCCTCGACCACACATCGAGGTAAACAATTCATCCCCTTGACCAGGCTTCGAGGAGGTAGCAGTAGTCACGTTCCAGATTGCAGACCGACTCGACCGGCTTGGCAATGACAATGACAATGACGATGAACGATCCGGACGTCACCACTGGATGGCCCCACCGCCGAGATGAATTGTTTCGAGCATCAGCGACTCATGGCATTCAACCCTGACGTTGAGGATTGGCGCCACACGTATACGTTGCCTCCTAGATCGAGGTCAGCGACAAGTGCATCCCGTGCGGCTATCAAGAAGTGGGTGGCTACTCCAAAAAATTCCAAGTGACGCCAAGGAAAAGTGCCTCCCTCCGGCGTCAGCCAGAAGGAGGCACCTTCGATTCCCAGTTTTGATCGCGAATCCTAGGTAACAATCGGTACCGGGTACTGCAACAAAGGAGACAGTTAAAGACCCCCCAGACTCAACTGCAACCGCTGGTAGCTCCACAACTTGAGCAGACGTAGCACGAGCCGGCGCGCTGCATCGCATTGCCGCACTGGAAACACATCGGCGCATCGATTTGCGGCGCACGACTCACCGGGCTCGCCGCCACGGTGGGCACCACACGAAGTTCATCCGATGTCGGCGAGGCACTCACGCCCAACGTGGGCGTCGCCTGCTCCACGACTTCAGGCAGGGTGGGCTGAATGCGCTCACTCGTCGAGAGCACTCCCAGTTCCTCACGCTCGCTCGGGCTCAAGTAGTCCAGGGCCAGGCGGCGGAAGATGTAGTCCACCAGTGACGTTGCGATACGCAAGTCGGCGTCGTCCGTCATTCCCGACGGCTCGAACTTCATGTTGACGTACTTGCGCACGTACGTCGACAGTGGCACGCCGTGCTGCAATCCGAGGCTGATCGAGATGGAGAACGCATCCATGATTCCGGCCAGCGTCGAACCCTGCTTGGACACCTTGAGGAACACCTCGCCAGGACGACCGTCCTCGTACTCGCCGACGGTGGCGTAACCCTCGCAGTCCGCCACGCGGAAGGCGAAGGTCGTCGACACGCGCCGGCGCGGCAGACGCTCGCGCACCGCGCCCACCACGACGTGACTCCCCTCGGACTTGGCCAGTTCCAGTGCCGTCTCGAGTTTGTGGATCTTGGTGTAGAGCTCGGCCGCCACCGAGTCCGTGGCGACGACCGACGAGGACGATTCACCATCCTTCTTCGCCGTCGACAGTGGCTGACCCACTTTGCAATTGTCGCGGTAAATAGCAACGGCCTTGACCCCGAGGCGCCAGGCGTCGAGGTGCAGGTTCTCCACGTCCTCGATGGTCGCATCCTCGGGCATGTTCACCGTCTTGGAGATCGCGCCCGAGATGAAGGGCTGGATAGCTCCCATCATCTTCACGTGGCCGAGGTAGTGGATCGTGTTGTCACCCATGGAACACGCGAACACGTCGAGGTGCTCGGGCTTGAGGGCCGGTGCTCCCACGATCGACTTGTTGACGTCGATGTAGGTAATGATGGCCTCGACCTCGTCCGGGGTGTAGCCCAGCTTGGTGAGCGCGCGCGGCACCGTCTGATTGACGATGGCCATATTGCCGCCCCCCACCAGCTTCTTGAACTTCACGAGACCCAGGTCCGGCTCGACACCCGTGGTGTCACAGTCCATCAATAGGCCAATGGTGCCGGTCGGCGCGAGCACCGACGCCTGGGCGTTGCGCACACCGTGGCGCGCACCGAGGTCCACCGCTTCTTCCCACGCGGCCTGCGCCGCTTCCAGGATGTTCGCGGGCGCTAGGGCGGCGTCGATCTGGTAGGCGGCGTCGCGGTGCTTGGCCAGCACCTTGATCATGGGCGCGGCGTTCTCGGCGAAGCCTTCGTGGGGCCCCATGCGTCCCGCCGTACGCGCACTCACCGCGTAGGCGTGACCCGTCATCAACGCCGTGATCGCCGCGGCCCAAGCGCGACCCGCGTCGGAGTCGTAGGCGAGGCCCGAGGCCATGAGTAGTGCACCGAGATTCGCGTAGCCCAGTCCCAACTGACGGAACTTGCGCGAGTTCTCGCCAATCTTCTCGGTCGGGTAGTCGGCCGCCCCCACGATGATCTCCTGCGCGGTGAACAGCACGTCAATGGCCGCCTTGAAGGCCTCCACGTCGAAACGCCCGTCGTCGTGGAGGAACTTCATCAGATTGAGGCTCGCCAGGTTGCACGCCGAGTTGTCGATGTGCATGTACTCCGAACACGGGTTCGAACCATTGATCCGGTCGGTGTTGGGTGAGGTGTGCCACGCGTTGATGGTGGTGTCGAACTGCAGACCAGGGTCCGCACACTCCCACGCCGCGCGAGCGATCTGTCGCCAGATGTCGCGCGCCTTGAGGGTACGCACCGGCGCGCCACCGTCACGCGCGGTCAAACTCCACTCACCGTCCCTGAGGACGGCCTGCATGAAGTCGTCACTGATGCGCACCGAGTTGTTCGCGTTCTGGTACTGGATTGAGTGAATGTCCTTGCCGTCGAGGTCCATGTCGAAGCCGTTGTCGCGCAACACGCGCGCCTTCTTCTCCTCGTTGGCCTTGCACCAGATGAACTCCTCCACGTCGGGATGGTCGACGTCCAAGATGACCATCTTGGCGGCGCGACGGGTCTTGCCCCCGGACTTGATCGTGCCGGCGGACGCGTCGGCGCCACGCATGAACGAGACGGGACCCGAGGCCGTACCGCCGCCTTCGAGCAATTCAACGCTGGAGCGGATCTTGGAGAGGTTGACACCCGCCCCGGAACCACCCTTGAAGATGATGCCCTCTTCGGTGTACCAGTTGAGGATCGAGCGCATGGAGTCCTCGACGGCCAAGATGAAGCACGCACTGCCCTGCTGGGGCACGCCCTTGACTCCGATGTTGAACCAGACGGGTGAGTTGAACGCCGCCTTCTGAGTAATCAGTAGATGCTTGAGTTCGGCGGTGAAGGCTTCGAACTCCTCCTCGTCCACGAAGTAGTCGCGCTCTTGACCCCACGTCGCGATGGTGTCAACGATGCGGTCCACGACCTGCTTGAGACTGGTCTCGCGCTCCGGGGTCCCGAGCGTGCCGCGAAAGTACTTCTGAGCCAAGATGTTGGTAGCGTTGAACGACCACGTGGAGGGCACTTCGACGTTGAGTTGCTCGAAAGCCACGGAGCCGTCGCGGAAGTTCGAGATGCGCGCGTCGCGACGCTCCCAGATCACTTCGTCGTAGGGGTGACGGTCGTCGGTGGTGAAGTAACGGCGAATTCCAATTCCGAGGCGCTGTGGTGCGATGGCCATTTCATTATCTCTTTCTTAAGTTGCTGCGTGGTGTCCGGTCCCTTGCGGCGACTGGGGTCAGAAAAGCGAGAATAGTTGTCCTCGACCTCCCAGCCACAATATGTAGTGGTTACAACACTACGCGACGCAAGATGCTGTGTCATTACAGCACTGTAATTACAATTAGTCAACCCCCTGAGGCCACATTTCCATTTTATTTGTCGTGAGAATTGGCCAAACCCAACAAAATTGGCCTTCTAGAGCCCTTCCCTGGTCGCACGTCGAGTTAGCTCGCTGGATCTCCAACGGTCGGACCCACGGAACCGCCCCCGCGAGCATTTCATTCGGGTCTCGAATCGAGTGGAACAGGTCCTCGAACTCAGTGAGGCGTGTCACGGAAGCGACGTAACGCGACGAGCGACCAGATCGCCTCGACGACGCCGAAGGGCCACGCGCCCGACAAGAAGCCGTAGAGACTCGACAGCGCGCAACCGAGCGCGAAGGCGGCGATGAAGCCGCGCGCGCGTTGCTCCAGCGCGTACATCAACATCATGAAACTCACGGCGACAACGCCGTAGAGCGTAATCACGAGGACGTCGCCTGGCCCTCGAGAGCGCCCAGCAGTGAGCGCACGTGGGCCTTCGTGGAATCGACCACAGCGAATTCCGCCACGTCCTCGTCAACGAGCAATCCGAACTCGGTGCAGCACAGCCCTACGGTGTCGGCACCGCGCGACACGAGATCGGCCCCGATCTCCAGCAGTCGTTCTCGCGAGAGCGCCGACACCACTCCTCGAGTGAGTTCCTCGTAGATGATGCGCTGCAGATCCCTCGTCTGCCCCTCATCGGGGCGCACCACCTCAACGCCGCGCTCCTCGATGTCACGCGCGTAGAAATCTTGTTCGATGACGTACCTGGTCCCCATGAGCCCCACGCATCGCCCCCCGAGCGACCACACCGCCTCCGCGACGCAGGCACGGATGTCGACGACCTCGCAGTCGACCGCGGCGGCCACCTCGGCGAAATTACGATGCATGGTGTTGGCGCCGATACCGATGACGCTCGCCCCACCGGCCACCAGGCGCCGGGCGGCGTCGGCCAGGATCTGCCCCGTCGCGTTCCAGTCGTGTGCGCGCTGCAACTCGACGATCGCCGCCATGTCGAGCGAGTCGACGATGACGCGCGGCTGCGACCAGGGCGAGTCGCCGACGTGGAACTGGTTGAAGTAACGGTAGTAGGACGCGGTCGACTCCCAGGAGAGTCCCCCGATCAGTCCGATGCGCCCGCTCACTAATTCAACTGGGGCAGGGCTCGCTTCAAATTGCGAATCGCCTGTTGGGTTCGCAACTCATTCTCGATCAGGGCGAATCGCACGTGCCCATCGCCGCCCTCGCCGAAGCCCACCCCGGGGCTGGTGGCCACTTCGGCTTCGGTGATGAGAAAAGTCGAGAACTCGAGCGAGGACATCTCCGCGTAGGGCTCAGGAATCGGTGCCCAGATGAACATCGAACCCTTGGGCGCGGCCACCGACCAACCGATGCGATTGAGTCCACCAATCAGCGTGTCGCGACGAACCTGGTAGAC
Organism: Actinomycetota bacterium; assembly: GCA_029850535.1. Taxonomy (GTDB): domain Bacteria; phylum Actinomycetota; class Acidimicrobiia; order Acidimicrobiales; family RAAP-2; genus RAAP-2. Next base: position 30,455 of record JARCRU010000026.1, read on the forward strand.
CTCACGCAGCAAGTCCGGGTAGTCCGACGCTTCGTTCATCGCCACGATGGCGGCGATCTGCACCGGCTGAAAGGTTCCGTAGTCGAGGTAGCTCTTGAGCTTGGTGAGCGCGGCGACGATCTCGGCGTTGCCCACCATGAAGCCCACGCGCCAGCCAGCCATCGAGAAGGACTTGGTCAAGGTGTAGAGCTCAACACAACATTCCTTGGCGCGCGGCACCTGCAGGATCGAAGGTGGCTGATAGCCGTCGAAGCCAAGGTCGGCGTAGGCGAAGTCGTGACAGATGATGACGTCGCGCTCGAGGGCAAAATTGACGAGGCGCTCCATAAAGGCGAGGTCGACACTCGCACTGGTCGGGTTGTGCGGGAAGGAACAGATGATGACGCGCGGCTTCACGCTGGCCCTCTCCCACGCCGCGAGCAGGCCCTCGAAGAAATCGTCGCCGGGATCGTTCGTGCTCGCGCCCGGGTCGACCATGGGCACCGTGATCACCTGGGCCCCGGCGAAGCCCGGACCCGCCAAGTGGATCGGGTAGCTCGGCGAGGGGACGATCGCGGTGTCGCCGGGTCCGAGCAGCACCCACATCAAGTGGGTCAGTCCCTCCTTAGCCCCAATCGTCGTCACGACCTCGGTATCGGGATCGAGGTCGACGTCGAACACCTTTTTATAGCGCGTGGCCATCGCGAGTCGCAGGTTCGGAAGACCCCGACTGGCGCTGTAACGGTGATTCTTGGGGTTGTGCGCGGCCTCGGCCAACTTCTCGACCGCTAAGTCCGGACTCGGCAGGTCGGGATTACCGAAGCCGAAGTCGACGATGTCGCGACCGTGCGAGCGCGCCTGCGCCTTGAGACCATTGATCGTGGCGAAGACGTAGGGTGGCAAGCCATTGATGCGACGAAATTCCATCAAAGGAATTTATCATTCGCCTCGTTCTCGCCAGTTCGCCAGCTCGTCGAGGTCGACGCCGGGGCCGAAGACGGCCCACTGGACACCGGCGGCGCGTAACTGGTCCAAGTGGGCTCCGACGTTCTCACGCGCGGGTCCCGCCCACGTCACGGGACCGATCAAGGACTGTCGCTGGAGCCGATCGACCTCGGCGTCCCAGAGATTGAGGGTGACCCCGAGTCGTCGCGCCAGCTCGTTGGTGGCCTCGGCGCCCGCGCCGATCCACACCGGCATCTCGTCGCTCACGGCCCGCGCCACCAGTTCGACCTCGGCGCGACGTTGCGCGGGACTGGCGAAGTTGAGTCCGTAGGCTTCTAGTTCGTCGCGGGATTTGGTGTCGCCCGTGCCCAGCGCCGCGATCACGCGACCGGGGGCGATCGAGGCCAGCGAGCGAAACTGCTCGATGAGGTGCGCCGCGCCCACCATGCCCACGCGCGCCACGAGGGGCCCGACGTGCAGCGTCGGACAGCGCGCGGCGACGGCGGCGAGAACGGGGAACGGCGCGAACGACGCTCGCGAGGGTGAGCCCATGGGCCAGAGGTGGTCGTAGGCGAAGACGCCGTCGAGGCCACGCGTCTCGCAATCGTTCGCGACCTCCAAGGCGTCCACGAGAGAATCGCGGAACGTCGGCACGATCACGCCGAGTCTCATGGCTGACGGTCGAAGGCCACCTTGGCGGCGCCCAGCGCCCCGGCGTGAACGGTGAGTCCCGAGGAAGTCACGACGATGGGGGGACGTTTGTCGTAGCCGAAGGTCAATTCCGCCAGGTACTCGCGAGCGCTGGGCAGGAGTTGATCGGCGGCGGCCGAGAGGCCACCCCCGATGACGAAGTGTCCCGTGTCGAGGATGGCGATCAGATTCGCCAGTCCGCGCGCGAGCCACCACGCCACCTCCTGCATCAGCGCCTGGGCCTCGTCGAGTCCTTGACTCGCCGCGCGCGTCACGTCCTCACCACGCACGTTCTGCGCGCCCCCGCGCTCGGCCGTCAGGTGCGGCAAGCGACCCTCGGCGGCCCACTCAAAGGCGAGGCGCGCGAGCCCGTTACCCGACGCGTATCGCTCCCAGCAGCCATACCCACCGCACCCACAGAGCACCCCTCGCGCCTCGACGGCCATGTGGCCGATCTCCCCACCGAAACCGCTTTGGCCGCGCACCAACTCGCCGTTAGCGATGATCCCGCCACCGATTCCCGTGCCCAGTGTCACCATCACGAAGTTGTCGACTCCGCGACCGGCCCCCCAGGCGTACTCGCCCAGCGCCGCGCAGTTCCCGTCGTTCTCCATGTAGACCAACCCAGCACCGATCGACGTCTGCAGCAGTTCCGGGAACGACGCGCCCGACACGGTCTGCAGGTTCGGCGCGAAGGCCAGTCGTCCGTCGCGACGCACCATGCCCGGCATCCCGATGCCGATCGGCAGAGTACTCATGGCCAACTCGTGGCGCTCGGCGAAGGTCGTGACTTGCTCGGCCAGTACCTTGGCGGTCGCGGCACCGGCGCCACCTTGGGCGTCGTGTGGAGTGGAGGTGCGCAACTCGTCGAGAATCTCGCCGTCACGACTCACCAACACCGCCAGCGCCTTGGTACCACCGACGTCGAGTCCCACCGCGACGTCGCTCACGAGAGGACCTCGACACGGGTCTTGAGCTCGACCAACGCGTGACGCTGGATACGAGACGCGGCGCGCGCCTGGATGAACTGAGGCACGGGGACCGCGAGGGCGACCTCGAGCTCGTAGGTGACGGTGGTCATCATGATGTCGGGGCCACCCATGAAATGGTACGAACCATTCATGGTCTCGGTGACGTCACCCCACGTCTGGTGCCAACTCAACGCCGCGGGGGCGTGGCTGTAGTCGTAGCGCAACGCGTAGCGAGTGGAACGGCCGAAGGCCGCGGCGCGAAAAGCCACCTCGAGGGCGCGGCCCTCGCTGTCGCGTTCGAGGACCTCGATACTCTTGAGGTCGCCCACCCATTGGCGGTACTGGTCGAAGTCGACGACGACGGAGTACACCGCCGACGGCGCGGCCGCTACGACTATTGACTGCGTCGCACGCTGAACCACGACACCTCCTTCCTCCCCACTTTAGACAGCCCCGTCAGGGCACCGGATGAGTGGCACCGTGGTCGTAGGTGGCCAACCCCGAGGCGAGGCGCTGGGCGAGCACCCGCCAGTCGAACTGTTGCACCGCCAGGGCCCGGGCGTGGAGGGCATAATCGGCGCGCAACGACGCGTCCGCGAGCAATTGCGACATTGCCGCGGCGAGTTCGTTCTCACTGCGCGGATTGGCGACCACCAGTCCCGATACCCCGTGGCGCACGGCTTCGTGGCTGCCACCGGAACGTCCGGCCACCTGCGCCACTCCTGAGGCACCGGCCTCGAGGAACACGATGCCAAAACCCTCCTGCTCGAGCCCCGCCCACCGACTGCGACAGTCCATGACCATCAGGTCGCTCGCGCCCAGCCACGCGGGTAGGTCCTCGTCGTCCACCCGGCCGAGAAAGACCACCGGGGCCGAGATTGTCTTCGCCATTCTCTCCAGTCGCGCGCGGTCGCGACCCGCGCCGCCAATGGCCACCTGGAGATCCGGGAACGTGTCAACGAGAAGAGCACTCGCGCGGATCAGCGTATCCATACCCTTTCGCGGCACCAGTCGCGAGTACGAACTCACTAAGAGTGCCGACGGCGAGAGACCGAGCGACGAGCGCACCGCCTCGCGGCGCGCCGGATCGAGTGGCACGAAGCGCTCGGTGTCGACCCCGGGTGGGACTTGGATGGTCGGGGGCATCCACTCAGCCGCATTGCGTAGGGCCTCAGCATGTGGATAGCTGCCCGCGCAGACCGCGACCTCGGCGTGTCGCAAGACGTAGCGCAGACTCGACGCGACGAGGGGCAACCGGCCCGGTACGGTCACCTCGGCGCCGTGCAACACCACCCCGTAGGGACGCGAGAGTCGCGGGCCGAGGAGTCCGAGCGGCCAGGCCGGATCAAGCAACACCAGGTCGGGTTGATGTCGTTCAATGGCCGCTTCGATCGCCAACAAGGTTCGCCGGGTCGGCCAGATCAGCGTGGGGGTCCTCACCCGCTCGATCACCACTTCACTGGCGGCGTCGAACGCGGCGGCGTCGGGGTGCGAAGCGGCCGTCAGTACCACGGCACGCCCGGGTTCGAGTCGGCGCCACAGTTCGTGGAGGTAGACCTGGATTCCACCCGTCTTGGGCGGATAGTCGTTGGTCACCAGAAGGTGGCGGGCCATCCACCCACGCTAGTGGGCGTGCGCTCAGCCCTCGGTGCGGAGTCGATGGAACTTGAGTCGTGGAATCATGCCCTGACTCGACAACAACCCCGCTACACCCGCGAGTTCACTACTCAGCGTCAACTCCTCGGGCTCGTCCCCGAGTACGAAACTCACGAGGCAGTCCTCGCAGTCGGGGGTGGAACGACGCACGCAATCACCGCAGCTAATAGACAACTCGATACCGGACACGATGCCCCTTTCAGTCAGGGACATCTTCGTCGGTACCTGTCACATCACGAACGGCGCGATCTCGTCGCGGACCTGCTCGGGGGCGAACACCACCCCTTCGCAGAGCACGGTCTCGTTCGCGGGATCAATCAAGACGAAAAAGGGCGGCCAGCGAACGTCGAGCTCACGCAACAACGACTCTGACACCACCACGCGATGCGCGCAAGTTCGCCAGAACGCCTCCGCGCTGGGTCGGGCCGCCACGATAAGAATCTCGACGTCGCCGAAAGCGCCCTCGGGCGATTGCATCACACTGCGACAACCCAAGCAGTCCTCCTTGACCGCCACGATGAGCGTCGGCGAGACGAAGTCACCCTGGACGACCTCTCCCTGGAGCGTCATGCCCCGGTACTGACGCGGCGCACGGCGATCACGCGTGGCGTCAAAGGAGCGCACCGCTAGTCGCCCTCGGCGACTACCTCAACGCCGCGGCCGTGACCGCACCAGCGACACGAGACCGAGTCCACGGTACGCGACACGACCTCGGGCTCCTCGACGGTCAACTCACCGCCCACCGTGTAATGGTGGAAGGAGCGGACGGTGGTCGTCTCGACCACGTCGAAGCGCGTCAAGTTGCCACAGGCGGTGCAGCGGTAAGTAGTCATCACACCACGGTAATGGACGCGCCGCCCCCGCGATTACTCGTACCCTTCGGGTCCCGACGGATCATCGCGGGGATCGGCGAGCCAGTCCTCCCAGTTCGCCGTAGCGGAGGAGGAATGGTCTCGTCGTGTGCGATCGACCAGGCGCCGCAGGGCGGCCGGATGTCGAACCGCCGGCAGCGTCACGGTACCCGCGGAGGTCTCTAGTCGGACTACCCCCCGACGGCGGAGTCGCTCGGAAAAGGTCTGGTCCGCGTGGGTGGCGAAGACGTCAGCGAGATTCACCTGGGTCGAATGACGCGCGAGCACTCCCCCGTCGATCACGACGCGTCGATTGGTCAAAGTGATCTTGTAGGAACGCCATCGCCACGTGCGCGTCGCAATGACCAGCGCCGGCAGCACTCCCACCACGAGTAGCGCCACCGCTTCGACACGGTGCAACAGTGACCACCGCGGAGCGAACCACAGTACGACCGCCTCGAGCAGCACGAAAACACTCAACGGGACGGCCAGGCCACTGGGCACCGGTGTCACACTGATGACGAGCAATTCACCACTCTCGAGACGCGGACGAGGGCTCACACCTTCACCTTAAGTTCCTCGTGAGAGTCGACGTGGACCTCAGACATTGCGCATCTGGTGCGCCGCCATATCGAAATACGCCGTCATCTCCTCGAACTGGTCGGCGGTGAGTTCCGAGCGCACGCCCTCGAGTGCTGAGGTCATCGCGGCCATCCAGGCGTCGCGCGCCGACTTGGTGATGCGAAAGGGCGCATGACGCATTCGCAGGCGTGGGTGACCACGCTCTTGCATATAGGTGGTGGGGCCACCCCAATACTGCGAGAGGAACAGCACCATGGTCCGCTTCGATTCGCTCAGGTCCTCGGGATACATGGGCCGCAGGAGATCGTCGTGCGCGACCGCCTCGTAGAAACCGTCCACTAAACGGACGAAAAATGCTTCGCCGCCCACCAGTTCATACAGCGTCTGCTCCACCCCTCCAGCCTAGGCCCGCAGTCGCGCGTACCGCGATCGCGTCACGGTGCGACGAAGGTCACCCCCTTCGTCCGCCTTCGTTCGATCCGCCGACTCACCGACTCGCCGACTCGCCGACTCGCCGACTCGCACGAGACCTCTAGTCGCGTTCGACGTGACCGCGGCGACTCGTCGCAACTCGAATCATCGAAGTGACGTGGCACCGCTCGAGCGCCACGTCGTTGGCACTACCTCCACGTGCCCCACGCTGCGCCACACATCACGAGAGTCGTCCGCTGCGTTTCAGAACGTCGGCGACGTCGGCGACTCGTCACGCCCACTCGAGTCGCGTCGTCATTAAGACGATTCTTAGGATTGCGTGAGTTCCCTTGACCAATGACGAGTGTTTTCATGAAGGAACTCTCTCATTGGCGATTCCAATCGTGACGCGTCTCTTATGGGTTGCTTACGAATCGAATCCGCGTCATCGGTGGCGATAGATTGAAGCCAGAGGAGACATAAAATCTCCCAATAAGAACCGCCGGCGCACGACGCAGTGATTGCCCAACCGAGGAGCGTTGATGGCCCATAGCGTCCTCATCGTCGAAGATGAGGTGAAGTTACGCAATCTCATTCGCACCAATCTGGAGCGAGAGGGACTGAATGTTTTGACGACTGGGTCGGGCGCAGAGGCCATTGAACTGGTCTCTCGCTACACCCCCGAGTTGGTCATCTTGGACCTCGGGTTGCCCGACGTGTCCGGACTCGAAGTGGCCAAGGAGATCCGCTTCATCTCTGACGTTTTGATACTGATGCTGACCGCGCGCTCGAGCGACGAGGACCGCATCCGCGGGCTCGAGCTCGGTGCCGACGACTACGTCATCAAACCCTTCAGCCCGCGCGAACTGGTCCTGCGCGTCATTGCCCTGCTGCGACGTGGGAGCGTCGTCGCCGCCCGCGCCAATTATTTCTCCTTCGGCGACGGCCTAGTGACCATCGACGAGGAACGCCACGAGGTCCGGTTGAACGAGGTGGCCATCAATCTCTCGCCCACCGAATGGGGAATACTCCTGGAACTGGCGCGAGTGCCGGGCCGGGTCTACTCGCGCTACGAACTCGTCAACGTGGTGCGCGGCTACGAATGGGAGGGCTACGAGCGCGTCATCGACTCGCACATCAAGAATCTACGCCGCAAACTCGACGACGACTCCACCAATCCTAAACTCATCGAAACGGTTCTGGGCGTGGGCTATCGACTCTGCCTCACCCGCGACGACCTGAAATGACCCGTCGTCGCTGGAAGCGCTCCGAGTGGCTCGGCCCCCTCGGAGTGCGGCTCGCGTTGGCCTCGATCGTGGTGGCGTTGACCTCGGTGGTGCTCCTAGCCAGTTTGACCTTGCTACTCACCGACATCGATCTCACGAACGCCAACAACGAACAAGAATCCGCCAGCACCACGGCGATTGTCAATTCGGTGCGGGCGACGTACCTGCGCGACAAGGACCACGACTGGAAGCCCAAAGACCTCGCGGCGTCCAAGGACCTCGTTCGCGCCATTGGCGTCGGTGTCGTCATCCACGCCAATTCAATGACGTACCTCCAAGTGGCGCCCGCCGCACCCGGGGGGGCCGTCAAGTCCGTGGTCATCAAGGTGGGCGCGACGACGATCGCGACGGGCACCTTCACCTTCCCTCGCAAGGGACTGCTGCCCGAAGAGGTCGCCTTTCGCCGCTCCATCGAGACCTCGGTGTTGGTGGCCTCGGGACTGGCGCTACTGGTCGCGCTGGGGGCCTCCATCTTCGGCACGCGTCGAATCGTGCGACCCCTGCGAGTGCTCACGTCGGCGACGCGCCGGCTCGCCGCCGGAGATCGCGCGAGCCGCGTGGGGCCTCTGCAGACGACCGGCGAACTCGCCGAGCTCGGCTCCGCCTTTGACTTCATGGCCCGACAGCTCGAGAGTGAGGACGCCCTGCGTCGATCGATGGTGGCGGACCTCGCGCACGAACTGAGGACGCCACTCTCGGTCCTGCGCGCGCAACTCGAGGACCTCTCGTTGGGCAATGCCCCCCTGAACGACCAGGCGGTCGTGTCGCTGTCCGAGGAGGTCAGTCAACTCACCCGGTTGATCGAGGACCTTCGCGTCCTGTCCTCGGCCGAGGCCGCCGGACTCGCCCTCGACATGGCACCACTGGACTTGGCGGGGGTCGCCTCCAACGCGGCCGCTCGCCTCGCGCCGCAATTCGTGCAGAACGGTGTGGACTTGACGGTGCAGTTCTCACCGACCGTAGTCCGCGGCGACGCGCACCGACTCGAACAAGTCGTTGTCAATCTCTTGTCGAACGCGGTCAAATTCACTCCCGCGGGTGGTCGCGTGCACGTCGTCGTTCAGCCCCACGGCGACCAGGGTCGCGTCACGGTGAGTGACACGGGGCGCGGCATCCCACTCGACGAACACGCCTCGGTCTTCGGCCGCTTCTATCGCGGCACCAACGCCAATGGCACTGCGGGCACCGGGGTGGGTCTCGCCGTCGTTCAGGCGCTGGTCATTGCGCACGGCGGACGCGCGCACTTCACGAGCGCGCCGGGGGCGGGATCGGAATTCATCGTCGAACTGCCCCTGGTCGGGCGCGACGCGTCGGGCGCGAGCGACGTCGCCCTTCGCTAGTGCGCGACGGTCCGTCGCGCAGCGTCAGTCACCCACGACACTCCCTCGCCGTGACCGTCCGCGAGGGAGTGTCGTGGGTCAAGGTCCACCCTCGTCGCTCGCGCGTAAAGGTGACGCAGTCCGCGGGAGCACTGAAGAGATCCTGTGCTCGCTCCGGGGATCCCACGAGGAAGGACGCCAGCGCTCGCAGACTGTGGCAGTGGCCCACCACGAGCACCGTGTCACCCGTCATCGTCACGGGTTCGATGTCGCTGACCCACGCCTCCAGGAGTCGCTGGTTCAGCTGAACCAGCGACTCGGTGCCGGGCAATTGCCACGGATCGACATCGGCGTAGCGATCATCGTGACGGGGGTGACGCGGATCTCGAAGGTCCAACGCGGGCGGGCACGCGTGGGGCTGACGCTTCCAGTCGCGAAATCGCTCGCGACCATACAACAAGGTGGCCGCCGATCGGTCGAGCCCCTGGAGCGCCCCCATGTGGCGTTCGTTCAGTCGCCAATGAGTGCGCACCTCGAGGGCCAGATCGAGGACGCGCACGATCTCACCCGCGGTATCCACCGCTCGAGCGCTCCGACTCGTGATGACGTGTGAGGGTACGACGCCGCGGCGTTGCAGCTCAGCGCCCGTGTTGCGCGCCTGTTCTCGCCCGAGCGCATTGAGTGCGGGATTCGCCCAACCCGTCATGAAACCTCCGGCGTTCCAGTCAGTGCTGCCGTGGCGCACCAGTACGAGCGTCGCCGCGCCCGGCGCCTCGAGGGAACGGGTGACCACGGACGTGGCGTCGTCGCTCACCGTGTCGAAAGAACCTGACGGGCGCGTTGCTCGACGAGGTCGGCCACGATGCGAGCAGTCGCCACGCTACCTCCGAGGTCGAAGGTAGCCGACGGCGCCTTCATCGAGAGAGTACCGATGATGGCCTCACTCAAGGTCGCGGGGGTCAGGTCACTCATGGGCAACGAACGCACGACCCCCTTGTGGCTCAGTCGACTCGCGCGCAGCGCCTGCTCGGTCTCGCCGTCCACGTCGTAGGGAACCACCAGGGCCGGGACGCCGGCGCGAATGATGTCGAGGGCGGTGTTGTAGCCGCACAGACTCACCGACACCGAGGACGAGGCCATTGCCTCGCAGAGACGGGGTTCGAAGCGCGAGATCTCTAGGGTTTGACATCGAGCCCCGTGGGCTTCGAGCTCCGCCACGATCGCCGGATCCAAGAAGGGCCCAGTGATGACGCGAGTGCGGATTCCTCGTTCGTCCAGGTGGTCAAGGTGCGCCGCGACGGCCGCTCGGAACAGAGCCACACCGATCTTGCCGCCGCCCGCCGAGACCAGGACCTCGGGCACTAGGGGTTGACGTCGCGGTGGCCGATGGGCGGAGCGCACCACGAAACCCGAATAGTGAATCGACGGCTCGAGGCGAATCGAGGGACGAAACGTCTCGTCCAGGGTCGCGAAATCTGGGTCCGCGTGCACGATGACGGCGTCGAAGTGGAGATTCAACTGGTGCGCGGCACGGTCGTCGAGCTCTTGTTGGTTGTCCTTGGAGTCGACGAGGATGTCGCGCACGCTCGACACGATGATCGGCGCGGGGTCGAGAGCGGCGGCGGCCTCGAGGAGGGGAACCAGTTCGCGCGCGAATTTTCGACGCCCGAACGGGAACAACTCGATCACGACCGCAGCGGGGCGAAGCTCCTCGAGCAGGTTCATCAGAATCTCCCGGCGACGTCGCCACACCTCGTCCAGGTCGACCCCGACCTCGACACTGATCAGGTGCGACCCGCGTCCATCCGAGGATCCAATGGCCGGCAGGGCCACCAACTCCACTCCGGCGGGCACGGCCAACTCCGGGGGAACCGCTCCCCCGCTGGCGACCACGACGCGGAACCCCTCGCTCAACGCGTCGGCAATGGCGAGGGAACGCACGAGGTGACCCAATCCCACCGAATGCTGGCAGTAGTACAGGACCGCCGGTCGCGCGTTCACTGGTTCACCGCGACGTGACGCGGTTCAGCGTCGAGCATCCACTCCAGGGGTGGCCACAACACGGGCGCGAAGTCCGTGGTCAAACCGCGGCCGACTCCGTAGACGTCGTAGTCCACGTGCGCCACGTCACCGATGCTGACGACGTTGACCGCGTCGATGACGACGTGGCCGGTCATCGTGGCCCGCAGTCGTTCGTGATCGAGCTCGCGGTACTCCGGCCACGCGGTCATGATGACCAGCGCGTCGGCTCGTTGCGCGGCGGCGTAGGGGTCGCCCACGAGCTCCATGGCGGTCGTGGCCGGAGCGGCGATGGGGTCGTGGGCCCGCACGAGGGCCCCTCGCTCGGCGAGCGCCTCGCCCAGACCCACGCCGGGTGAGAAGCGCACGTCACCGGTACCGGGCTTGAAGGCGAGTCCCAGGATGGCGATCCGCTTACCCTGCAGCGAGCCCAGGGCCACTTCGAGCTTCCCCAGCAGACCGACCAGCGCCTCTTGATTGACCACACGTGCCGCGCGCGCGAGGGGGGCGTGTTGTCCCACCGACTGCGCCACCGCGATGAATCCCCCCAGGTCCTTGGGTAGGCACGATCCGCCGAAGCCCGGTCCGGGCGACAAGAAGGCACCGCCGATTCTCGCGTCGAGTCCGACACCCGCGAGCACCTTCTGGGAATCAGCCCCCAGGGCCTCGCACAGTTGGGCCACCTCATTGGCGAAGGAGATCTTGACGGCGAGGAAAGTGTTGGCCGCGTACTTGACCAACTCCGCGCTGCGACGGTCGCACACGACCAGGGGCCACTGCGCGGGGTAGAGACCGGTGACCAGGTGCTCCATCTGCGGGTCGTCGATGCCCACCACCACCCGATCGGGATTGAAGAAGTCCCACACGGCTTGACCTTCACGGAGGAACTCGGGGTTCGAGGCCACCGCGACGTTGACCCCTTCGCGAGCGTGTCCCGCCGCCAGCAGCTCCAGCGCCTCACACGAGCCTGGGGGTACCGTGCTCTTGACGATCAAGAGCACGTCGCCGCGCGCGGCCGCGACCACCTCCGCAGCGGCGCGGCCGAGCTGACGCAGATCGGGTTCACCGTCGGGGCGCGGAGGCGTACCCACGCACAGCACGACGACGGCGACCTCGTCCATGGCCACCTCGACGTCGTCGGTGAACGACAGCCGGCCACTGCCGGCGTGTCGCTGCAGGAGCTCGTCGATGCCCGGCTCGTGGATCGGCACCCCACCGCTCAGTAACGTCGCCAACCGCTGCGGGTTCGACTCCACGCACACGACGGTGTGGCCCAATTCAGCCAGGCACACCGCGGCGGTGAGGCCCACGTACCCCGCCCCCACGACACACACCTTGCTGACCCGCACCAATGACTCTGACGTGTTCTCCCTGTTGTACATGTTGTTCCTCTTCTCTTGGTTGGTCGTTGTCACAGCGAAATGGATTCGTCCACGTCGAGTTCGTGGTGATGAGCGTTCTGGAGTTCGCTCAGACTCCAGTAGACGCTGCGGTTGGCGACGAGTTCGGCGTGGCTGCCCGTCTCGAGAATTCGCCCCTCGCTCAGGACAGCGATCTGGTCGACCCAGCGCAGTCCCGAGAGCTGGTGACTGACGATGATGGTGGTCGGACCCTCCGCGGCAATCTCGAGCGCGGCCAGGATGAGCGACTCCAACTCCGCGTCGAGTCCCACCGTGGGCTCGTCGAGTAGCAATACCGGCGCCCGTCGGGCCATCGCACGAGTGATGGACACGCACTGTCGCTGACCTCCCGAGAGCGCGAGGCCGCGCTCGCCGATCATCGTGTCGTAGCCCTGAGGCAGGGACTCGATCACCTCGTGCAGACCGGCCCGACGCGCGACCTGCACCGCGGTCCCTCGATCGCCCCCCTCGCGGCCGTACAGGATGTTCTCCCAGACCGTGGCCCGAAAGAGGTACGGCTCCTGGGGCACGTACGCGATCTGACGTCGCAGGTCCGCGAGGTCCACGCCAGCGACGTTCGACCCGTCGAGGGAAACCACGCCCACCGTCGGATCGAGGAATCGCGGAATCATGCGCAGCAGGGTGCTCTTACCCGATCCCGTGAGTCCCACCAACGCCTGGCGCGTGCCGGCGCGAATGTCGAGATCGACCCCGTGCAGGACCGTCGTGCCCTCGTCGTAGCTAAAGGTAACGTCGCGAAATGAGAGTGCGCCGCGGGCGCTGCGCAGGCGCGCCACGTCGGGGGCCTGGGGTACCTCCTCGTGGGTGTTCAATATCTCAATCACTCGATCGCCCGCGGCGTGGGCGCGCCCCACGACACCGGCGAGCTTGGAGAGTTGACGGATGGGGCTGAACATCCCGCGCAGGTAGGCCATGAAGACCAGGAGGTCGCCGGCGCTCAACTGTCCCGCGTTGATGGCGCGCACCCCGAAGTAGATGACCACGACGGTGGACATCGTCATCGCCAGCGTCACCAGGGGCGTGAACTGCGACTGCGCCACGATGGCCAGACGATTCTCCTCGAGTCCGCGACCAGTCGCTTCCTCGTAGCGCTGCGCCTCGACGTCCTCGGCCCCGAACGCCTGCACGACGGTCATCGACGTCAATACCTCTTGCGCCACCGAACTAGCCTCGCCGTCGGCCTGGCGCGCGCGGCGCTGAATGGACCTGATCTTGTTCAAGTAGTAGCGACTCGCGAGAGCGAGGACGGGGGCCAGGACCAACGCGAGGAGCGAGAATCGCCAGTCGACGATGAACATAATCACGATCATGCCCACCAAGGTCAAGAGGTTGCGCACCAGCGTCGGCAGTGCGGTCACCACCGCACTCTGGATGGCTTGGACGTCACCCCCCAGTCGCGCCAGCAGGTCGCCGACGCGGCGGCGCTGATGAAAACCCGCGCCCTGGGCCTCGATGTGACGAAAGAGCTGACCACGGATCGCGAAGATCACCCGCTGACCCGCGGTGGCCACGAAACGAGTTGAGAAGTAGTCCGACAGAGCCAGCATCGCCGCCACCACCGCCATCACCGCGACCATGACCCATAAGAGGGTATTGGCGTTCGTCGGAAGCCACGACAACCACGACGGCAGCGGCTTGTGGCTGATCACGCTGTCGAAGATGTACTTGAGCGGCCACGGAGCGATCCACTGCATCACCGCCGACATCACGCTGGCCAGGAGACCGGCGATCAGCAATCCGCGCACCGGGCGCACGTGGGGACGAAAGTATCGAAACAACTTCCCTATCCCTCGCGATTCGCGACGTACGGCGTGACTCGGCGCGCGGGCGGCTCGCTGCTCGCCTCGGGACGCGACACAGTGTCCACCCCGAAGAGGGGCGCGATCCGCATCGCGCACGCGGTGCGATCAAACTTCTCCACGACGTGCGCGCGAGCTCGATCACCGAGTCGTGCGCGTAGCGCTGCGTCGTCGCCCAACCGTTCGAGCGCGACGGCGAGGGCTCCGGAGTCCCCGGGGGGCACGAGTAGCCCACACGCCGGGGTGACCACCTCGGGAATGCCGGCGACGTCGCTGGCGACGACGGCCAGCCCGCTGGCCATCGCTTCGAGGAGGGAATTGGGAATACCGTCGCGGTCGCCGTTGGCCAGCACCACGCTCGCCTGGACGAAGACGTCCGCGTGGTGGAAGCGTTCGGCCACCTCTTGGTGGGTCTGGGACCCCACGAACTGCACCGTCGCCGTCAGACCGAGTTCGGCCACGAGAGCGACCAGTTGCTCGCGGTCGGTACCTTCTCCCACGATGGTGCACCGCACCGCGTGACCGGCGTCGTTCATGATCTTGAGGGCCCCGAGCAGGACGGGGTATCCCTTCTTCGCCACCAGACGTCCGACGGCGAGGACCCGTAGTGGTGACCCGTCGGCCCCGGGCGACGCCACGGGCTGTGATGAGGTGAAACGCTGGGTGTCCACCCCATGATTGGCCAGGATAACCTTGGCGGCGTCCGCCCCGGCCAAGGAGGTGAGCGCGTTGCGCGCCGACTCCGAGCACGAGAGAACGAAGGAGGCGTCACGCAACTTGCGCGCCAGCAGGTCCGGCGCCGAGACGTAGATGTCCTTGGCGTGAGCGGAGAAGCTGTAGGGAATACCGGTCAGGAGATGGACGAAGTGCGCCACCGACGCTGGTCCGTGGGCGAAGGCCGCGTGCAGGTGACGCGTGTCATCGGCGCGCAGGAGGGCCGCCAGTCGACCGGCCTGGGCGAAATTCTTCACGGTCGAGAGGTGACGACGTCGACGGGCGATGTACGCCACGATTCCCAGGTAGCGCTTCGGCGACTCACGACAGAGTTGCGCGTGCGCGACCATGGTCGCTCGATACTCGTCCCAACGATCGCCCCAGGAACCGCTGCGTTGCAGATACACCACCTCTGACGTGACGCGCGCCACGTCGGGCTGCACCAGTTTCTCGTGGGGATCAGCAATGGCGTAGAGGCGCAGGGGCACGCCCGCCGCCTCGAGGCCCAGTATCTCGTCGAGAATGAACGTCTCGGAGAGTCGCGGGAACCGCTTCGTCAAATAGGCCACGGTCGCGGTCATTACGACGCCTTCGACGTCGATCGTGGCGCACGGTGAGCATTTGCGTGGCGGCGACTCGCGCCCGCCTCGGACTCGAGGGCGATCTCGATGTTGTCGAGACCCCCGAGGTCGAGAACCGGTGAGGAGGAGACCTTCTCGGAGTCGATCACGCGCGCGAGCGTCTCTCTCAACCGAGTCGCGAGGTCGTCTCCGGGCAACTCCACCGCGACGATACCGAGCTGGGCGAAGATCTGGGCACGAATGGCCTGCTCACGGCGCGGGTGCACTCGCGGAATCACGACCGTGGGTGTCCCCAGTGCGATGAGTTCACACAGTGAGTTGTATCCACCCATGGTGACCACCACCCTCGCGCGACTCATCATCTCGCTCGGGTCGGTCACGAATTCCACGATGCGGGCGTGAGGATGGGACGCCGCTTGCAACGTGAGCGCTTGACGGTCGGGCTCGCTCATGAGTGGTCCCGTCGTGACGACGCAACGCCGCGCTAACGCCGCGCTCGCACTCAAGGTGGCCGAGAGTACCTCGGCACCATCGCCGCCACCGCCGGCGATGCCCAGTACGAAGTCCTCGACGTCGTCTCGCGCGGAGGTCCCGTAGCGGTGGCGACTGGCGTAGCCGCAATATGTCAACTTCGCGGTGATGGCGTCGGAGAGTCCGTAGTGGGAAGCGACATCGAAGAGTTCGGCGCTGCCGTACACCAGGATGCGGTCGTAGACCTGTTCGAGGGTCTCGTACACGCCGGCCTGGGCCCAGTTGTCTCGGACGGTCTCCGGGGTGTCGATCACGTCGCGCAGCCCCAGGACGATCCGCGTCGCCGGTGACCTCGAGCGCAGCACCTCAAAGACCGGCAGCAACTCCTTCTTCATCCCCTGGGGGGCGTGATCGACCAAGAAGACGTCGGGTTGGAAGCGACGAGCGGTGTCCTTCATGATTGCGCTGCGTGAGCGTCGCACCAGGTCGGTGCTCCAACGAGGATCGCGCGACTGGTAGTCCTCGTCACCCACTTTGATGACCGGGGGGAGCTGGACGATCTTGAGGCGTGGCGGTGTACTGAATCGGTCGGCCACTGACGAACCCGTCATGAGGACGACTTGTAGGTGAGGGTGCCCGGCGAGGAGGTGCTCGGCGATCGCCAGATTGCGGCGCAGGTGCCCTAAACCGTAGGTGTCGTGCGAGTAGAGCAGGACCCGTCGAAGATTGCTGGTGGAGCGATTCACGCGATCCTCCCCACGCTCGAGAGCAGCGACTGCAACCACTGGACCTGGGCGGTGTAACCACTGAGGAAATCGACCTGCGCCGTGAACCCCAGCAACGTCTCGGCTCGCACCAGGGACGCGCCCGTATGCATCGCGTCACCTCGCGCGAAGGACTCGTGAGTGATCTTGATCTCCTCGCCCGTCAATTGCGCGAGGATCTCGAAGACCTCGAGCAACGTGATGCGTGATCCCCCGCCGACGTTGATGGCCACTCCGCTCACCGACGTGTCCGCCGCGCGTCGCGTCGCGGCCACGACGTCATCGACGTACGTGAAATCTCTGCTCTGGGTGCCGTCGCCGAAGAGTGTGAGCGGTCGACGCTCGATGGCCGCCTCGGCGAAGAGTCGAAGGCCCATATCGGGACGTTGGCCGGGTCCGTACACGGTGAAGTAACGCAGCGCCATCGTCTCGACGCTCTCACCATCGCTCTCGAGACAGAGTCGTTCGGCGTCGAGTTTCGACTGACCGTAGGGGGACAGCGGATTCGTCGGACCGTCTTCGCGAAACGGGAGATCGGCGTTGCCGTAGACCGACGACGATGAGGCGTAGACCACGCGTCGCACGCTCGGCGCGCGTCGGGCGCTCGCGATCAGGTTCTGCGTCGCCTCGACGTTGTCGTGACGATATTTAACGCGCGAGGTGAAACTGTCGCGAACCCCGGCGCGACCCGCCAGGTGGAACACCACCTCAACGCCGCTCAGGAGACCGTCGAGGGGCGCATCGGCCAAGTCCACTCCCGAGTGGCGGTAGCGGGGATTGGCGCGCAGCGTCTCGAGACGAGCGAGCTTCTCCGCCGGGTCGTACGCGTCAGTGGCGCAGTCAACACCGATCACTTCGTATCCGTCCGCAAGTAGTTGCCCGGTGAGACGTGAACCGATGAACCCGAGGGAACCGGTCACCATAACTGTCGAACTCATGAACGCTCCTTCTGCTAGGGAGCGGGCCGGCGATTGATCTCGCCACACCCGTCTCCACTCGTCTTCCAGTGAAGCAAGCCCGTCTGAGCGTTCGATGGAGGCGATGTGTAATAGGTGTGCTGTTTCAATGAGAAAACTTCAATGTCCCATTAAGCACGTGTTTGAGGATTCGATCCGTTGTCCCACGCGCCCCCGCGTGGTCACAATTGCCTTGACGCCCACGCCAAGAATTGACCTTGGCCGATGGTGCCTGGTGAAGGACGATCAGAACTGAGGCGACGATTGAGGCTGGACGGCACCGGGGAATGCGAATGGTGCTTTCGGTGCGTCGTCCACGAATTCCTAGCACTTCACTTCTCCGCCACCGACCAAGTGGCGGTGTTCTAGACTGCATGAAGTCTGATTTCAGACGCGCGGGTGTAGCTCAATGGTAGAGCTCCAGCCTTCCAAGCTGGCCATGCGGGTTCGATCCCCGTCACCCGCTCTCTAGGGTGTTGGCGAATTGAAAGCATCGCTGCGGGCGAGTGCGACACTCTGGCCCGCAGCGTGAACAGTGTGATGTCGACCCCCGACTCGGCCCTTGTTAGGAGCCATCAACCTCGGGCTCACCCATACCCCGCCGATCCTCCAGATCGCCAGGTTGGTAGTCGGAGATAATGTCTTCGGCGGCCAATGCAGCCGACGGGTGCCCGGTGAGGGCTTCGATAAATGGAATCTTGTCAATCCTTAAGAGAAGCACTTGCGTCAATGCGGTCACCGTTGCCTGTCGCGGGACATCGCGAATAAGCGCCAATTCCCCGAAGCCGCCACCCCGCGAAAGCACTCGCACATTCTGACCACGACGGGTTACTGAGAGTTCGCCGTCAGCCACGGCGTAGTAGCAGTCCCCTCTCTGACCCTCGGCAACTACGACGGCCCCCGCGGGCTTCGCAATCGACGCCACGCCTCGCGCCAGCGCTTCAATCGCCGGCGCCGGCAGAGACGCGAAGATTCGTATCGAACGCAACAGCTGAATTTCTACCTGCGGCACCGTCGCGGCCAAGTCGATCTTGCGCAGTTGGCGCCACGTACCGCCGAGCAACAAGACCGCAATGGCCGCCGGCATGAACAACGCCAATTTAAGGCCGCCGATGGCCAAGGCGACGCGCACGAAGACGGCGCCAAGGGCGAGGCCGAGATTGAACAGTGACTCAACAATGGAGAACGACCCGGCAACCGAGTCCGAGGGCACAGAGCGCTGTAGCAGCGTCTGGGCACTGACGCTAAAAACTGCGCCGAACATCCCCACGGCGCCGAGGAGAAGAACCACTGGATCCACGCTCCGAACGACGCCAATGACCGCCAGGCCGGCCACGGAGAGAGCAAGCGTTAGCGCCATGGTGTTGGCGATTCGTCGACGACCCACGAGGAATGGGGTGACGAATCCAGCGAGCAGGGCGCCACCACCGAGAGTCGCATTCAAGAATCCCGCGCCACCGTTCCCGATATGCAGGTACTGCACCGCCAAGATCACCGAGAGAAAGTCGAGCGATCCGATCAGCACGAAATAGAAGGTTCGTAGGGTCAGAAGCACTCTCACCTCAGGGTGACGTAGCGTCGTCTCGATATTGGACCGGGTACTCGACTTCACGGCCGCGAACGCTCGTCGTTGCGCCGACAGTCGACGAATGGTACCGGGCTCGATGACAGTTCGATCACGTGAAATCGCTGCGGAAGGTCCCCACACGCCGACGATGAGTACCGTAGAGATGAAGGTGAGTCCGGCCATGGTGAGAATAGCCAACCAGGCGCCGCGCGAGGCGATCAGGACGCCAGCGATAATGGGGCCAACCAGACTCGCCGCTCCATCGGACCACCCACCCATCACGATGGCCGCGGTGAGTTCTTCGGGGGTACGAACGATTGCCGGTAAGAGTGCGGCGTGCGTTGGCCGGGTGATAGTGAAGGCGATCGTCGTCAGCGGGGACAGGAGAAAAACGACGTACACCGGAGCGCGCAACGCAACGACGAGAGCGATGCACGCCATTGCTACCGTCTGCAAGCCGTAGCCGACGCCCAGCATTCGGGCAGGGCGTCGGCGATCAGCGAGGGCGCCTAAAAAGGGGGCGAGCAAGACGCAGGGGGTGAGTTGGGCCAGCATCATTACCATGCTCGCGGTCGGCCCACCATGACCGTAGGCGAAGACGAGCAACGTGATCCAAATTCCAAATTCGGCCCCGCCAAAGAGTGAGTATGCGAATCCGACCCGGCGAAGTACCGGATTCTTGAACGCAGCACGAAAGACCGAGATGACGACACGCGCTC
>JARCRU010000027.1 GCA_029850535.1 Actinomycetota bacterium
GGTGCTGCGGCCCACCTCGAACAGCGTCATTGGTCGCAGCTTCACCCGGGCCATGCGTCCCGCACCGGTGTGTCGGGTGACGTCGTCGCTGGGGGCGGCGGAACCAGTGAGAATGAACTGACCGGGAACCTGGCGGTCATCAACCTCTCGGCGAACTCGGTTCCAGACTTCAGGCACGAACTGCCACTCGTCGATAAGGCGCGGTGTTGATCCGGCGAGGATTAGCGCCGGATCAATCTCAGCTGCGTCGCGAGCCGCCAGGTCGGAGTCGAGGTGCACTTCGCTGGTTGCTTGTTGGCGTGCCGTTTCAGTCTTGCCGACCGCTTTGGGTCCTTCAAGGACGACCGCACCCATCGCCTTGAGTTGCCGTGTGAGTTCTAGGTCAACAATTCTTGGTTGGTAAGCCATTCTCCCCTTCACCGATGTACCGTTACCTTGCCAATCCGCCCGGTAAGAGTCCTCAACGTCCAGAATAGAGTGTTAGCGCCGTCCTGATTGTAACGTAGCTGGCACCCTCTTTATAACTATTTCAACGCCCACTTTAAAATATCCGCTTCCGGAGCGCAATCGAGGCCACATCCCAGCGGAAAGAAATTAGGTACGTTGAATGTGAACGTCTCTGCGACTCGACGGCCTGACGAGCCCCTAGTACGAGATGTGTGAAGTTGGTAGTAATTCTTGCGGAATTTTTGGAATTACCTTCTGCGTGGATTTCGCACTGGGTTCTGCGCGATCGGCCGGACGAGACGCTTGGCTACGACGACAAACTCTCCATTTCCAAGGTGTAAGGCAGTGCCAATTGGTAGTTAATACTACGTAGCCCCCCGTTATCTGGGTATTTTACAGTTGTGGAGCGTAGCGTGACCCGGGGAGGTCGCATCGCAGAACTTGCCGAAGAGCAGTGGGGCCCCGTAACCCGTCGTCAACTCCAACAGCCACGATTCCTGCAATAATGCTCGAGCGACTTACGGCCCCAAACTCGCGGCTAGAACGCGTTGCCTACGATGTCTACCGGCTCGCGGGTTCACCCACGCCGGACCACCTGCAACGACGAGCCGCGTGGCTTCAGTTGGCGCCCGACGTCCCCGCATGGCAGCGCACTCCCGCACAGGGCGTGATGTCGCACCGATCGGCGGCGGCTCTATACGGCATAGGCCACCTTCTCGCGGACCGGAACGAATTCACGCTTACCCAGCGCGAGCAGAGCCGACGGCGAGATGTTCGTCTTCACCAGCGCCCCCTCGCGGACGGGCAATGGATTCAACTTCGTGGACTGCGCGCGGCACGCCCGGCACGAATCGCCTCTGACCTCCTGTACGACGACGAGGACCCTGGGGGCGGTCGCTCAGATTGTCGTCGACGCCATCCGCCCGATCTTCGATTACTCCGGAGCCTTCGCGGTTAGCCTCGCCCCCACGCCGAGCCATTCGGACTGCGGCGTGACATGGGATCGCCCTGCTTCGCTGGCTGCTCGACCTCGTAGGTGATGAGGAAACCGACAAGTGGTTGCGAGAAGCGCGCAACTCGATGACGCACTCTCCCTCTGATCCGGCTCGCTCACGTTCAGCATGACGATCGGGACTATCGATACGGGCGGCGTCAGCGTACCCATCAACCTTGCGGAGGAGAATGCCACTGCCCGCGAGGTCCTATCTTCTATCCGCATGACCGGCGTCCGGCACCAGACGTGATGCATCAGAAACCTGACTCTTTGAACAGTTTGCAATCTGTATTTCCTTTAGCAACGCCTTTAGCAACGCCGACGATTACATGCGGTCGCGCCCGAACACCAACGAACTGAAACCCAAATATTGCAACCAAATACGGTCACCAACGAACGTCGGCGAACTAGAGAAGAGCGCATGGCATGCGAGGGGTCAGGAGTTCGAATCTCCTTACCTCCACAAGTAGAAGCCTGATGACGAAAGCCTTCTGGTGCACTGGACTTCTTTGCGAGCTTCTCCGACACCTGAAGAGCTCCTATGGCACTCGAAGAGGTCAGCTGGAACCCGAAATGGTGGCTACTTCTTGGCCGTGAATTGGTTGTACTTGATGGTATTCCAGCCGTACTTGTCGGAGAAGGTCAGGATGTAGCTGCCGGGACGCGAACCAACGGCCGGGGTCACCTTCAACTCGACCACAGAGGCGCTGTCCTTGACGATCTGCACCTTGCCACCGTTGCTGGACACCTTCACCCCCGCCAGGCGACTTCCGGTCATCGTGAACAGTGTCGTCGTGCCGAGGTGGGCCGGGATGCCCGTGAGCCTCGTGAACAGCGGTTGCTGGTTGAACCGCTGGCTGTAGTGAAGCGAGGTTGAACCATTGGCGTTTCGTCCGGTCAAGACGTAGAAGCCCTGGGCCGTGCCCGAGGTGGGCGTCACGTCCACTTCCAATTGGGTCGGGGCGTCACTCACGACCCTGACGCTGGCTCCGTTACTCGACACGCTGAGACCAGCCAGGTTGCTCCCGCTGATGACGAATAACCGGGTCTCGCCCATGTAGGCCGGTCGCCCCAGCACCGACTGGAAGATCGGCCCCGGCGACAGCGCCACGGTCGTGGTGGTGGTCGGCGCCACGACGGCGGTCGCCGCGCTGGTGGCACTGGCGGCGCCGGCGCCGTTGGTCTCGGTGATGGTGACCGTGAGGGTGAGCCCGACGTCACCAGAACTCACCACGTAGGTGGGACCCGTGGCCCCGGTGATGGGGTTGGCGTCGCGCGACCACTGGTAGGTGGCGACCGGGGCCGGGTTGCCCGTGACCGTGCCGGGAACCGCGCTGAGGGTTGAGCCGACGCTCGCCGTGCCCGAGATGGTGGTTCCCGAGATGGTGGGGGTGGTGTCACGATTGACTATCGGTGCTGGAGCGCTGGTAACGTTCGCGGTCGCAGCACTGGTGGCACTGGCGGCGCCGGCGGTGTTGGTCTCGGTGATGGTGACCTTGATGGTCTGTCCGACGTCGCCAGAACTCACCACGTAGGTGGGACCCGTGGCTCCGGAGATGGGATTGGACCCGCGAAACCACTGGTAGGTGGCCACTGGGGTCGGGTTGCCGGTGACCGCGCCGGCCACTGCGCTCAGGGTCGAGCCGACGCTCGCCGTGCCCGAGATGGTGGCGCCCGCAATTGTGGGGATGGTTGGCGCAGAAGCCAGTGAGTCACCGGTGATCGTCCATAGATCCGAGGAACCCGTCAACGTGTTCCTCGCGGTCACTCCTGCGGCGTCATAGGTGAGACCAGTAGCATCCAGGGCGACACGCGACTTCACACTTTGATTGGCCCACCCATTGAGCGTGGCGTCGTAGTTCGCCGTCGAGAGTCCCGTCGAGGAGAGCATTCCGGCCATCGTGGTGACGTTGCCAACCGCCCACGTGCCCAACGATTGGTTGAAGGCGGTGGCACCGTAGAACATGTAGGACATGTCCGTGACCGCGGCGGTGTTCCAACTGCTGATGTTCTGGTTGAACGCGGTGGCCCCGTAGAACATGCCAATCATGTTCGTGACCGTGGCGGTGTTCCAATTATCGATGTCCCCATTGAATG
>JARCRU010000028.1 GCA_029850535.1 Actinomycetota bacterium
CGCAGAATCGAATCGTCGTGGCGAGAGAGGCTGGGCCGAGTGAGAGCGCGTTCCGCGGCTGATCTACTGCTGGGGGTACTTGTCGGCGCACCCGTTGTGACGGTCAACGGCGCAGCAGAAATAGTGGGCCGAAGTTTCATCCAGACGAATGAGGCTATTCAGCGACTAGTCGACGCGGGCATCCTTCAGCAGGTCACCGTTGGTCGACGCAATCGAGCCTTTGAGGCACCGGAGATCATCGCTGCCTTTACCGAGTTGGAGCGTCAACTGGCCAGCCCCGATGGCGACACCCTGACAAGCGAACCAGTGCGAACAGTCCCACGCAGGAAATGAGCGGCCCGGAGTCGGCTGGGTAATTCAATGGGAGGGACCGTTTACGGCGTGGCTGACCGGTCTCTTCGTCAAAGAGGTTTAACAGTTCAGGGTCGATAATGGCGCGACCTCGAGAACGGTACTCGCGTGTAAAGAGTTGGAACTGATCGTCTCCACCCACACCAGATTGGCTCCCCTGATGTGAAGAGGTCCTGGAAAACTGTTCGAGGCGGGAACGCTGAAGACCTTGGGTACTTGGCACCACGTGGTCGCACCCGGTTCGAGGCGAAAGAGACCGTCGCGCTGACCAGAGGACGACGTGATCACCGAGAAGAGAGAACCGTCCGGTGCTAGCAGCATCGAATTGCCCCAGGCGCCCGGACTGGTGCTGTAGCCCGCCGTCGTCACGAGGGGGATCGAGATCGGCGCCCAGGTCTGACCCGCATCGGTCGACCGTAGCAGGGGATACTGCGACGAAGGGTCGACGAGCATCAAATTGCGCGAGGAGGTCACGGCGAGCTGTGGGGAGAAGCAGCTGTTCACGGTCTGGGTCCATAGGGTCGTCGACCACGTGGCCGTTGGCTTGCTGTTCGCACTCGCTGTCCCATGCAACACCGATTGCGGGGCGGCGTTCATCGCGCAGTGACCCCATTCATACGGGCCAAATATCGTGCATGGTCCGACGCTCGGACAGCCGAGCGTGGCGCTCGACCAGGTCTGCCCCCCATTAGCGCTAACTTCCGTGACGACCCGACCGTTAACGGTCCCCCACGGAGTCTGACTTCCCCCATTATTGGGACTGACGAACATCGCCTCCACATCGTTGGCACGAACAACGAAGCCGCCGAAGTCGTCAGGTTTCATTCCTGCCGGGGACGGAACTCGGTGCCAGGTGGCCCCGTCGTTCGTCGTATAGAGACCCGCGAAGTAGAGGGGCGGCGCTCCTTGTTCGACTTCGGTCGAGAAGCTCGCGTAGACGCTCGCGTGATGCAGCGGATCGAGTAATACTGTCGCGCAGGGAGGACTCGAGGGAACGGGCGGAGGGAGACTGAGATTGCTGCCGCGCAGCGCCGCCGCCACGCCGGTGGTCGAGACGCGCACCAGCGTCGGCCCACCGCTGAGGTCGATCCCCGACGACGGGCACCACGCGATGAGGTTCGACGTCGGGCTGGGTGAGATCGACGATGGCCCGGCGAACGTGGACGAGAGGTATCCCAGCCGGCCCACGCTGGCCCACGAGGTGCCCGGCTCTACCCGAAGTACACGAGGGGTCAGCACCACGTCGTACGTACCGGCCTTGAGTTGCGCGTAGGAGAGATCGGGGTAATTCGCGGTCGAGGTCGCGGTCGTCACCGAGAGGTTATACAACGAGAAACTCCCCGGCGGTCCGACGGTGGACTCCAGCGGTGCCCAGCCCTTGATGTAGACCATGGCGCCGACCGGAGCGCTCGAGGGACTCAACGTCATGAACTCACACGTTGCCCCGTGGTAACACCGTGTCAAAGGAGGGGCTTGTAGATGGATCGTCGTCTGCGCCTCGGCGCCGCCCAACGCACAACCCGACGTCGCCACCACACATTGCAAACCGACCTGATGGTCACCTGACAACAACGGCTGCGCCGCGACGACGCCACTTCTCATCGTAAGCCACGCCGTCTCGGGAACGCTCAGACTGGCCCGAAATGTGGAGGGTGACGCCCACGTGAGGGGCAAACTCTCCTCCTGAAGCCCGGTTTCACAACCGTCCCAACACAGGGTCGCGACGGACTGTCGATCCCGAATAGATGGAGGACGACCGAGGAAGTGTCCTGTGACGACCACGTGTTCTCCGGGTGTCACGACGCTCGTGGCAAGGGACAGTCGAATTGCACCCACGGGCGCGGTGTGCAACGTGGTCGTGGTCGGGCCCGTCGGCGCCCCCGATTGCATGAGAAATGTCTGCAGCGCCACCAGCAGGGAAGAGCTGTGGAGATCAGGTACACGGAAACAACCCTTGAAATCACCATTGAGTGACTGCTGGAAGAAGTTCATACGGTTGCCACACAAGGAGCTCGAAGAGAGTACCTGCGTGACGATGGGAGCATTGTCGGCGCGCGAACTCGGCGCGGCGCCCGCCGCGTTGGCCCAGGTGCCGAACAATAGCGCCGCGGCGACAACGAGCGCGGGGTGCTTCGTTCGGGAGCTTTTCTTGAACGTCGAGGAGAATGACACGGCTACCTCGCTTTGGATTCGCATCGCCGTTTCCGTTGGCGCAACGCCCACACACTATCGAGTGCAACGTCACTCGCCACGTTGATTGGCGGAGGGGTGGTTGTCGAATGCGAACGGCGTAGGATTGGGGACGATTTACGTGCGGAACTTCCGCGAATTAGGTGTGATCAGGACTTCTAAACGGCCCAGAATCGCGTAGACACCCCACTCTTGGAACGCAAGAATGGGCCGTATGGAACGCTGAACTGACCGGTTGCTTAGTCAGGGTTCCCTAACTCACTGGTGGCTTCATCCTTGTCTTTCGGCGCGCGCGGAGTCTTTGGTGGCGGGAGCGGTAAGTAGCGACGCAATTACGACAGTGACAAACTGGAGGTGTCGATGAAGGCATTGAGAATTTCTGGTCGCCTAAAGGCGACGACGGTGGGCATCTCGGCAGCCGTGCTCGTTTCAGTGCTGCTTGCCACCGGTGCGTCCGCCGCGAAGAGTCCTACCACGGTGCTGGCGTCTAGCACAATCGTGAATCACCGCTTCGTAAAGTCCTTCAGTCTCTCTAATGGTGCCCTTGTCCTTTCTCCGCTTCTTGGCACGACGCCCACTCTCAGTCCCGCGCGAGAGACGACGTTATTGGCGACTCAAGGAATTGGTGGAGTCTTTGAAGGTGTGGGTTTCGCCGACGTCACGATAGAGAGATCGAAGGTCGAAGTTTTTTCGGGGCCTGCTGTGAGCACGTTGGACAACGCGCCGTCACTGGTGCTGCTGACCAAGAGTGACGGAGTTACCTCTTGTCCGGCGATGAAGCTGGGAGAGGGCACCTCAGTGATTCCCGTAAGTTCGGACTGGGACGCCGTAGTCTTTCCGCTCAATCTGAAGAAGAGTGACGTCGTTTTCATCGCCGCGAGTAACTGGTGTGGACGCTTGACAAAGAACACTTTGGCCGCTGCATTCGAGACGCTGTCGGTGCCGTGGCACTTGCAGTCGCATGCCACTACTGGAACGGTGATCGTGGCCTCAGTGCCGAAATGTGGGCGCATCATCATGTCAGGCGGTGGCGGGAACGAAAGGACCGGTCAGTTTTATTACCAGGTGGAGGCGGCCGTCTTGGACCGTTCGGTGGGAACCACGTGCAGTCCCGCGACCAACGTCGACGATGGACCAGACTTCGCCAGCACCTCCACGACCCACGGCTTCACTGGTCCTGTATTGAGCGCTGGACCTCATGCTGGTGACGTGATGACATCCAAGGGCTCGAAGGCACAACCATTGTTCTGATCCAGTGCCGACTTCGTAGTTACTAAGACGGGCGCCTCTATAACCATGGACATTCCTGCGAACTGAGAGTCTCAGCAGATATTGGACTACACCTTGGTCTTCGATGGCAAACTGAAGACCAAGAGAGTTTTGTCTTCAGTCTCGTGGCGGTTGGCACTGACGCACTTGTCCAGCCGGCACGAGGCGTAGGCTTAGGAGTGATTTACGCGCGGAAGAATCCGCGGAAGTCCCGCCCTCGTAGCTCAGGGGATAGAGCATCGGTTTCCTAAGCCGAAGCATGCGGCGCACCTACTTCCTCGAAAACCCAGTAAATTCCTTGCAGTTACTGGTGAGTGGCCTTGGCCTGACCCCCGTGAACTGATCCACTAGTAATGCGAGTCCTGATGCTCCAAAATGGAGCGAGGAGGACAGCAATGAAACAACGGCGTCATACCCCCGAACAGGTGATCAGAAAGATCGCCGAGGGCGAGAAGCTGCTCAACCAAGGTCACGATGTGGCCGAGGTCTGCCGCCAGCTCGAGATCACCGAGTCGACTTGGCACCGCTGGAGGAATCAATACGGCGGCATGAAGGCGAATGACGCGAAGCGCCTCAAGGAGCTCGAGAAGGAGAACGCGAGCTTGAAGCGCATCGTGGCGAACCAGGCCCTGGACATCGACATGTTGAAGTTCGTGGCCGAGGGAAAATTCTGACCCCGAACTTACGTCGTCGAGTGGTCGTCGCACTCGTGAGTGAGTTCGGGGTGTCCGAGAGAAGAGCCTGCGTCGTCATTGGTCAGAGTCGCTCCACCCAGCGACTCGCCCCACCGAGTTGGACCGAGTCCGAAGAGGAGATCCGCGCCTTCTTGCGCGACTTCGCCAAGAAGCATCCGCGCTGGGGGTGGCGCCGCGGCCATGACGCGCTGCGCGACGCCGGGTGGCACCTCAATCACAAGAGAGTCCAGCGATTGTGGCGAGAGGAGGGCCTCAAAGTGCCTTATCGCAAGCGCAAGAAGCGCCTGACGGGCATTGGCGTCCAGGTGGGGGCGATGCGTCCCATCGCTCCCAACGTGATCTGGGCCATGGACTTTCAGTTCGACCAGACGAGCGACCTTCGAACCATCAAGATGCTCAACATCATCGATGAGTTCACCAGGGAGTGCCTCAGCATCGACGTGGCGCGTTCGATCACCGCCGACGACGTGGTCAACCGACTCGATGAACTGATGAAGCAACGTGGTGCGCCGCACTTCTTGCGAATGGACAATGGACCAGAGTTCGTCGCGCACGCACTCAACGACTGGTGTCGCTTCAACAAGGCCGGATCGCTCTTCATTGACCCCGGTTCACCCTGGCAGAACGGCTGGATCGAATCGTTCAACGCTCGGCTTCGTGACGAGTTTCTTAACGGACAGCAGTTCGACAGCCTCCTCGAAGCGAAGGTGCTCCTCGAGGACTGGCGACACGAATACAATCACGAGAGAACCCACAGCGCTCTTCGTCGGCTCACGCCGGTCAAGTTCGCCGAGACCTGGAAGTTCAGGAACCAGCAACGACTCGCAGAGTTAGTGGCTTAGTTTCCGGGGTCCGGCCAGCCTCATTCGATGGTCATCAGAGAGTTGGGAAATCACCCACCATTCCCGACCATTCCCGGTAATTGTTTTGCTGAGGTTGTGCTGGGAATCTGATTGTGCATGGTCCCTGTATCTCAAGACCGACTGAGGGGTCTATCTACTAAATTCAATTTCCCGTTGTCAAACTGCGACTTGAGTCGGGCCGTGGGGGATTCTGATTCTGTGGCCACGATTCGTGGAGCGGTGTTTCGCCAGACGCCAACCAGTCATGCTGGCGTAGGGGTTCGGAAGCGATCAGTGCACTAGTTCTCCGCCAGCATCTTAGTGTTGAGTGCAACCATCAAGTTCTACTCCGTTGGATCACTCATTGCCACCATGAGTGTCAGAGCGGCCAGCGCATTGCATGATTAGGAGTCAGTGTGGGGACATCCCTTTCGGAATTGAGGGACCTGCTGAGGTGTGCCCCAATGTGCATTGGGGCACAATCCAGTTCATCGACGTCAATTGAAGTTGAGCAGGAAGAGAAGTCGCAATTTGTCCTATAAGTGCACTTATGGGCATCGCAGAACCTGGCGATGGCTGAATTACAACATTCATGGAGCCGTTGCAATTGACAGGAGTTCGAATAAGCGATGACATTGACGAAGTCTCAGAAACAGCTGAAATGATCGGCCACGAAAGTGCTAACAATCCCAAAACCAGCGAAGATTGAAGAGCACTTCTATACGTTCTTTTTCCTGCAGCTTCTTTTCCCGAATTCACCGCCGCCCCGACCTGCCCCAAAATCATATTCAAATGACGCTGTCAGTGCGGTGAGCCCCACCTCTAGGAAGGTAACACAACTAATCGTTGGCAATGGCCGATGTGGGATTCTCTCCCGACACCGCACTAGCACCTCCAAGGCGAAAGCCGCGGCTCGGAGATTGTACAGGTCGGTCCTTCGATAAATTTCCATTGTTACGCAAGGAATAGTTGAACTAACTTCATGTCTGTGAGTAATGCCACTTCGTCTTGGGGTCCTGTCTCACCACGAGAACTGAGATTAAAGAGATTGCGCTACCGATTTCGACCGCCAGTTCCGAAGCATTTCAATCGCTTTCAGCGCAGCATTTGGCGACTGCAACGCTTGGTACTCGGCG
>JARCRU010000029.1 GCA_029850535.1 Actinomycetota bacterium
GGCTTCCTGTTCGAGAGCCTCGTCGTGAGGGATCTGCGCGTTTACGCGCAGCTACACCACGGCAAAGTTTTCCATTACCGCGACAACACCGGACTCGAGGTCGACGCCATCGTGGAGCAGAACGATGGTCGCTGGGCTGGCTTTGAAGTGAAACTCGGCAGCAACCAAATCGACCAAGGCGCGCAAAGTCTCCTCACGTTCTCGAATCGTATAGACCAGACCGCCTGCGGTGCTCCGGCGTTCCTGGCCGTGGTCACGGCGAGGGGTTACGCCTACCAGAGGCTCGATGGGGTCATGGTCTTACCCATCGGCACCATGGGGCCGTGACGGGAGAAAACACACGGGCTACTCGATTCCACTTCACGTACGAAGCGCCGCAAGGCGATGCTGATGGCTCGGGGCGTCTTATGAGTTGACTTTTGATCAATAACTAGGACGTTGTGATAAGTCGGATATGAAGAAACCAGCGGGTCAGGACATCCAGGGCTGCAGCGCTTGTTGCAGCCACGAGAAGCGCACTCGCTCCTGTTCTAGGCGGACCGCCTGGCCAAAACGGTCCTCAATGAGGTCGTGGTAGAGCGCCCGCTCGGCATCGTTGAGGTTCGTCAGTGCTCGGTTGGTGGGGCTGGGTTCGTTGACCCACTGACGCGGATGGGTCAACAGCGTTTGACGATCCATCATTATCGATTGCACGGATTCGAATCGAGTTCGCAGTCGGTGCAAGATGTCGAAGCCGTGCGTGTCAATGTCGCCCCAGTAGACGATTTCCCGGCTATCCATCCAGGGGATATCTCGCAAGGCAGCGAGGCTGAATCCGGATCCGAAGATGACGATTGAATTCGCAACGGTGGGAAAGGCGAGGTAGCTGATCTCGTTTTCGACGACAAAAACCGTGTCGGCGACGAGCTCGAGTGTCGCCAGTTGCTCGGTGCGCACCGTCATCTCACTGAGGCCTCTGGGGAGGACCGGCTGTGGGTTGAGTAAACGGAGTCGCGTATAGGTGGGCTTGGGTCGAAAGCGGAACCGGCGCGCAAAGTCGGCCGCACCGTACTCGGAGTCAATCCGGTCCTCGGGTAGCACGGCTGTTAAGAGTTCGTCAAGCAGTTTGCGGTGACGGTCGATGAATTTGGTGTCAACACCCTCAACGTCAATTTGGCGCAAGTAGAGCATTTTCGTGCCGTTAGCGATGATCCAGTTGACCGTGGCCAATAGGTCGCTCCAGATGCTTTGATGCTCGACCGCGCTCAAGGGATGGGCGACCACCCAAGGTAGGAGTGTGGGCATCGCGCCCTCTGTTTGTCCCAGGATGGTATCGAGGATGCGAACGTCGCGGGTGGTGCCGATTAGCGCGCAAAGTTGTTCGAAGCTTTCGATTCGGATTCGGGCCGGCAGCGAGTTTGCCCCGAGGTTCTTACCCTTGACGGTGCGGTAGGTCACCGCAAAGCGCGTCGCGCCCCCGCCGGTATGGCTGTCGCGCTGGAATTTTTCGGCCCAGCGCACCGCGTCATCGAATTGATCGAGCAACTCGCTCGCTGATGGTGCTCTCACGGGGAGGGCGATTGGTGTCCACGGCACGTTCGCTGCGTAGTCACTGAAGTAACGCCCCGTCGCCCAACGCTTGCGCAAAGTGGCAATCAGGTCATCGACGTTCGTCCAGGAGGTCATGCGTCGCGGTCGCCGCCAACGCGTTCGCCCTCAGTACTCACTTGATTCGCGGTGTCGGCGACGGTGCTTCGTTCGAGACGACGACGCCGGTACTCGGTGATTGTGAGGCATTGGAGTCGTGAGTAGTTACCGTCAGGGTTGTCGACAAAGCCAACGGCCGCCACGTGCGGCTCGATCACGTGGATCTTCTGGAGCGGGGTCACGATAAGGAGTTGCAGCCCGAGACGGGTGAAGAGGCGCAAGGCATAGCGGGTCGAGACTTCCGAACCGCGACTAAACGCCTCATCGATGACGACGAATCGGAAAGCCTTTGATCGCTCGGTCTTCCAGTCCAACTTGAACTGGTAGGCCAACGATGCAGCCAGAATCGTATAGGCGAGCTTCTCCTTCTGGCCGCCCGACTTTCCTGCCGAGTCACTGTAGTTCTCGTACTCAACGTCGTCGGCTCGCCACCGCTCCGAAGCGGAGAAGAGGAACCACTGTCGCACGTCGGTCACCCTACGAGTCCAGTTACGATCCTGTTCGGAGGTGCCCTCTCGACCCTTGAACCGGTCAATGATGCGCTTGACCTGGAGGAACTTCTCTTCTGAGTACTGGTCGGAGGCGCTCCCACCGACCACGTTGTCTGTGCAGGTGCGCAGGTCAGCCCGGAACTCGCGAACTTCGGTGTTGGTAGTCTGGTTCGCCATGAGTCGGATGTAGCGTCCCTCGTTGTAGTCAATGTCGGCCAAGGACTCATTGATGGTCCCGATGCGGTCTTGGATCTGCTTCTCGTGCTTGTTGAGCTGGGCCGAGAATCCGGCGATGTCGCGGATCGCGTTTTGATTGAGATAGTCCTTGAACTCGCGTTCGAATCGGGGAAGATCGTCGGTGGCTACTCGCTGATGGAGTTGACGATACTCTCGCGCCGATGCGAGCGAGTCGTCAAACTCGGAGGTTTCGTGAGGGAACTTCCCTCGAAATGTGCTCATTGACCTCACGATACGCTGTCCCAGCACGCCCTCTTGTTTGGTGATCGTGTTGAGCTGGTGCACGAGAGAGGCATTGATGGATTGGTGGACCGTGGTGAGGCGCATGACGTCTTGAACTGATCCGTCGAGCTCCAATGCCACCGCAACGTCAATCGAGGCGAACGATTCGGTGGCAACCTCTACCGCCTGCGTATTGGACAACATCGCCTTGACGCGGTCCAACTCAACCTCGGCGGTGCGTTGTCGGCCCTCGGCGGCGCCCCGGTCTCGTTGAAAGCCGTCACGTGAGTGCTCGTAGTTGGCGACCTCTTGTCGGACTCGTTCACGCTCAGATGTGAGGAGGGCCAGTGTGTCCGATGACGACGTGATTCGTAGTCGTTCGGCGTGCAGCGACGCAATTTCATTCACTAGATCCTGCCAGTTCAGGTCGTCCCAGTTCGAGTGCTCGCCCAGACGAGCCAACGATCGCAGTTGCAGCGAGGCCGCCTCGCCGCGTTTCGCGAGGTCAGCAATGACGCTCGAGATCAAGTTCAGTCGCTCCTGCAACGTGATGGCGTGGGCGAGTAGCGCGTCGATCTTCCCCTGATTCGTCCAACCGAGCACGTACTCTCGGCGGTCGTCGATACGCCGGCGGTCGTCCTTCTCGTGGCGTTCCTTGTCCTTGATCTGTCCAGCTCGGGTGACCGCCCGCTGCGCGGTTCGAAACTCGTCAGTCGTGTCCACGCACGCGTGATTAGCGCGCCGGGCGAGTTCGGCCTTCAACCACGACTCGAATCCCGACTCAGGTTTCAGTTCGAGCATGTCGACAAGCAGGGGATGGGCCGACCGGCGTTCGGGCAAGGTCGCAGGCGCCATCCGGTTGGGCACTCGGTAGTAGACGATTCGGGCATTGAGATGGTGGTCGTTGATCCAGGCCGCCACGGCTTCGTAGTGTTGGTCGGGAACTAGCAGGGACAGGGCGAAGTTGTGTAGCACAAGCTCCGCCGCACCTTCCCACTGGCTTGCTTCTTCGAGGACCTGGATCAACTCGCCGGCGAAGGGTAAGTGGTTGGGTTCGATGGCGAGGTCGCCGCAGAGGCGCTGACGCAACTCGAGGCTGTCACGGGGAATGTTGGAATGACGTGTCTGCAGACTGTGCAGTTCCTTGTTAACTCCTTCAGACTCCTCGTTGATCGAGCGTTGCTCGAATCGTCGCTCATTGAGATCGTTCTCGATGGCGCTGTGCTCAACCTCTAATTCCGTTTGCCTCGCGATGGCACGCTCGCGGGTGGCGAGAAACTGCTCGGCGACCGACACTTGCTCCATTCCTACCTGCGACAACAAGGTATTGAAGTGATCGAACTTCGTCTGGCGGATTTGTTTGTCGCGCTGGTGGCGCTCGATGAGTCTCTCGATGTCGGCCAGCCGGTCACCACCAACTCCGGCAATCTGGAGATTCAACTGCGCCTCAGTTTCGCGTAGATCCCTGACGCTCTCTTCGAGCGACTCGAGTTCCTGACTCAGATCGTGCAACTCGACTGCGAGTACTTCGAGTTCGAATAGAAGAGCCCGGCGCGTGCGCTCAGCGAAGTACAAGGGCAACGCCGTCAGTTGGTGTTCGAGGGTGGTGCGCGCATTCGACAACTGTTCGAAGGAGTCGAGGTCGGCAACGAGCGGCTGGAGGAGTTCCAGCTGGGCGCGGGCGCGCAACACCGCATCGTGAGCCTGGGTGAGGTTATCGAAGTGTTCGATCAACGAAGCGATGTGACTCTTGGTGTCGAAGGGCTCGAGCATGTGGCTGCGAACAAAGTCGTTGAGATTGTCGACCGCCTTCATAGATACCGTCTGATGGAAGAGCTCCATGGCCTGTTCGGATTCGATACCGAGGTGGCGTCGAAAGTCCCGGCCGTACTCGGGGAAGCTGTCGTATACCCTGGCGCCCCCATCGCGTAGCCGGTGCTTCAGGGAGTTGAACTCGGTGCCGAACTCTGAGAAATCCTTGGCGATCGACTGGTCAGAGTCGGCGACGACGAAGAATCGCTCGGGCTGACCCGAGCCCATGTCCTTGGTACGAAACACCTGGGCCAGGGTGACCGTGGTGGCGTAGCCGGTGTTAGCGAAGACCCCCAATATGACAGAGAAGTGCCGGGTGTCTCGTAGGGCAACCGGACGTGAGACCCCTGTCGTCTCGTTGCGTTCGGATTTGTAGTGCCCCTGCACGTAGGATCGCAGATCGCGCTCACGGGTCTCGGCACCGGCGGCTTTGTTGTAGGAGATCTTGTTCGCTGGTAAGAGCAGCGTGGTGATCGCGTCGACGAGCGTGGATTTGCCCGAGCCAATGTCGCCCGTCAGCAGCGCGTTACGACCCCCGAGCTCGAACGACCAGACCATTTGGTCGAAGGTTCCCCAGTTGAAGACTTCAAGGCGCTGTAGACGACTTCCGGGGAGTCGGTCGGGCAGTCCGTCGTCGAGGTCGATCAGGCTGAACAGCGCGGACATCAGGCAGACTCCTCGACTTCATTGATCTCAGCCAGGTAGTCATTGAGTCGGGCGTCGAACTCTGAGAGCCACTGCCCGTCGACATAAGCCTTGAGGATTCGTCGGACCTCGAAGAGGTCGCGTTCGTCGCGCAGTCGGCGAAGGAAACCGAGTTCGGTCACCTTGTTGATATGGGCGTCGATTGTGTCCACCAGTCGGGCGTCGTTCGTGGAGTCGGGCATGAACAGCCGGAGCATCTCTACGATTTGATCGCGGCTGAGGATCAGTCGGGTATCCGCGCTGCTGGCGTCGAACTCGGCCAAACGCTTGCGCAGCAGGGCTAGTAGCACGCTCACGTGAAAGGAGAGAGCGCGCCGCGCCACCAGTCGGGGAAACTCAGTGGCGTCGTCGTCGACGGGACGACTGCGCAGGAAGGCGTAGCCCTCGGCTTCGTCGACCACGACACTCAGTCCAAGCACCATTACGTAGTCGCTGACCTGGTGGCGCACTCCGAGCAAGATACCCCAGAGCTTCTCGTGGGTGTCGCGATACAGGGGTCCCTTAATGAGTTGGATAAGAACAAGCGATAGGTCCGATGGTTCAGTATTTGCGGCGGACATCGTGTCGGTCATGGCGTTTCCGATCGGTCGCGGCTAAAGTTGACCCGTGGCAGGTCAGCCACGCGCTCTACGTCCGCAGTGC
The DNA here is from genome assembly GCA_029850535.1 of Actinomycetota bacterium. Lineage (GTDB taxonomy): Bacteria > Actinomycetota > Acidimicrobiia > Acidimicrobiales > RAAP-2 > RAAP-2. The sequence continues at coordinate 5,796 of JARCRU010000029.1, forward strand.
TCCACTCGATGCGCTCGCGTCGTACTTCGTCGAAGATCACGGAGAGCCCGGGTTGGTTGAGTGACAAGTAGCCAACGAGTTCGGCCAGGCCCTGTTCTAGTGGTTCGCCGGTAATCACCTCGCTAAGGCTGACCTGGTCGTGACGCCCCAGCGAACTGAGCACCCGCTGAGTGAGTAGGTCGCGGTCGACGTAGAGTTGATTTAGCAAAGCCGAAGAGTCGAAGTCGTTGTTCCCCTGCTCCATTGACTCGCTCTCCAGCGACGCTCGTAGCGTTCGCCGGTGTAGCGGACGCTCCATGGGCAGGCTGAGCGCGAGGCCAGTGTCGTCAAGCTCCATGCTCACGGGCGGGTTGGTCAGGTCACGGACTCTTAGCGCCTTGGCTTCGATAGCACGTAGCAGGTCGAAGACGCGTCGGTTCTCCAGCCACACCTGATCATCGAGAAAGCGCCGGAGTTGATCTGACAGTAAGCGGACGGTGACCTGCGTTCGCTCACTGGCGTCGATCCAATCGAAGTGAATACGGCTGAGTCGGCTGTCCTGGTCTCCGAGATATTCGATGTGCTGTAGTCGTTCGAGCAGCTCAGTAAGCTCAGTCTGCTTGTGGTACGAAAGCAAGAAGTCGTAAAAGGCCTGGAAGCTGCGGCCCTGGTCGGATTCGGCGATGCCGTTTCGACTGCCGAGCGCCTCATCAAGCAGCGCGCCCTTCGATCCGCTCCAACCGGCGATCTGCTCGCGCAGATTGCGGTCGAGCCTGCGGAAGTTTTCCTCTACTTCTCGAAAGTCGGCGAGCAGTTCTCTGGCCGTACGGGCGAACTGTTGGTACCGATCACGCTGGCTCACAGCGTCGAGCACCGTGATCTCCCCACGGTCGGCTCGGGCGATCTCCTCGTCGATCTCGGCGCGACGTCGCCGTAGTTCGACCAGGCGGCGATCGGGATCATCATCGGCGCCAAACACCATTTGGCGAAGTAGGTCGAAGATGATGTTGAGACGTGACTCGGTTCCGATGAACTCGCGCGCAGGGAGGTCTCGCACCCACAGCAGCGCCTTTTCAACGGCTGGAGCGAGGTCAAAATGAGCCTCGTCAGACCCCACCGGATAGTACTTACGAAGCCAGCCATGGTCCGGAGAGGCCCAGTCGTCTAAGTACGCCGACGCGGTTTTGGGGAAAGTGTTCTCACCCAGACGCTGGTTCAGCACGTACAGTTCTTCGTCCAGCCCCGCCGTTAGAACGGCGGACGGAAGGTCGCTGCAATTGTTGTCAACGAACACGCGGCCAAGGAAACTGAGGACGAGAGTGGCGTTGTTGGAGCGAAGGAGCGCCCACGCCGGGTGCTGAGAGCGTAGGTGAGCGATCTCGTCGTAGTGCATCGTCACAGGGTCCCCGCACACCGGGGAACAGAAGTATTCCAATCTTCGAAGAACGGTCGAGACACGAGATGAGCGTACGCCATTGATGCGACATCGATCATTCCTCGAGAACGCGTGACGGGCCATCTGGACTTGCCACCAGTTACTGTCTCGGTTCGTATCTAGTCGCGGTAGCCGGACTGGCGTGCTCATCAAATGTGCTCAGCAACTACTTCCGTGATCGAGTTGCCAAAGGCGTTGCTAAATGCAGCCATTCGTAGTACTAGTCTGGGAGCCATTTTTTGGCTTATAATAGTTGCACTGATCAGGTACTTCACTCGTGGAGGTAAGGAGATTCGAACTCCTGACCCCTTGCATGCCATGCAAGTGCTCTACCAGCTGAGCTATACCCCCGAAGGAATAAAGATGCTAGCAGGCCGCCGCTCCCCTCGAAAATGACTGACGCTGATTTTCAGCTGGGCGGCGCGGGGTGCTGGGCCGAGCCACGTTGCTAACGACTCACGTAGAGTCCGTCGCGGAGCGGTGCCGCAACTTCGATGTGGGTGAAGTGGTGCCCAGGCGCCTTCGTCGCGCCGTTCGACGGGCATCGTCAGAGGTGATAATTCATCGACCCGAGCATGTCGGCCAGGACGTCGGGGTGCGAGAGGAAGGGCGAGTGGTCCGAGTCCATGGTCATCACGTCGTCGCATCGCTGGGCGATCCGCTCTTGAACTTCGGGCACGATGGCGTGGTCGCGTGAGCAGATGACGTAGGTGCTGGCGATGGCGACGTTCTCCGACGTGCGCGCGGTGCGAAAACTCGCGAAAGTCTGCGTCGACACCTGGTTGATGGCCCATTGGCGCGTCACCTCGTCGCAGTCGCCGTAGAGCGCTCGAGCGGCCGGCTCGGGATCGAGGTGCAAGAACCCGTGCGCGTCGCGACTCATCGTCGCGTCGAGGTCGGAACGAAGCCCGTATTCGCGCGTGACGTCCGACGCGGTCTGGCCCACTCGCGGCACCAGCGCGGCCACGTACACGATGCCCGCGAGTTCCTCGATCTTGGGGGCGGCCTCGGCGACGACGGCACCGGCGTAACTGTGTGCGACAAGCACGAGGGGCCCGCGACCCTGGCAGAAGCGCCGCAGCGCGGACACGTCGCTCGTCATGTCGACGAGGGGGTCTTGACCAGAACTCGACGGCAGGTCGAGCGCGTCGTAGGCGAGGTCGCGTTGCAGGAGCGACTCGCCCAGGCGCTGCCAGCACCACGCGCCGTGCCAGGCGCCGTGCACGAGTACGAACGTCGGAGTGCTCACCGCGCCCCCTTTCGAAGTGAAGACTAGTCAGTCGGCGCGGGCGAAGACGGCTGATCGACATCGTGAAGATGTGACTTTCGCCGCTTCGCGCGCCGGCACCGCACGCCGTACGGTGGGTAATGGCCAGTTTCGTCGTGGCGGCACGGCAACGTTGCTCTGAAGCACGCTCGTGAGGCTGCGTTCGTCGCCCTCGCGCACGCCCTTCTTCTCGCGACGTACCGTGAGGAACTCCACTCTCGCCCTGGCGGGCGTCTCGCTCCTGGCGGCGACGGTGTCGATGTCGCCCTGGCGCACCCCGAGGACCTCGCTGTCGACGATTCCCCTCAACGCCGAAGTCATCAGTACGAATTGCCCCTGGGTCGCCGAGAGTCTGCACCATAGCGCGACCGCGAGTTCCCTAGCCACCCAGGTCGCCGACCGCATGACGCCGAGCGAACTGGCAAACTTCGTCGTCCTTCGTCAGCAGGGACCCATCGAGAACATCAACGTGGGCGTGCCGCGACTGTGCATCCCCGCCATCACCCTGATCGACGGCCCCGGCGGGGTCGGTGGCAATTTGACCGGCGTCACCCAGTTCCCGAGTGAGATCTCCCTCGCGTCGACGTTCAACCCATCGATCACCACCACGGTGGGTAGAGCCATGGCCCTAGAGGCATTGCGCAAGGGCTTCGACGTCCTGCAGGCGCCTGACCTGAACCTCGTGCGTTCACCGCTCTCGGGACGGTCATTCGAAACCTACGGTGAGGATCCCTTCCTCGCGAGCGTCATGGGCGTGGCGGCCGTTGAGGGTATTCAGTCGACGGGCGTGATGGCGCAGGCCAAACACCTGGGGGCCTATACCCAGGAGAACGCCCGCGCGCGCATCAATCAGGTGGTGTCGCAGCGCGTGATGACCGAGATCTATAACGCACCGTTTCAGGCGGCGGTCACTCAGGCCCACGTGGCCTCGGTCATGTGCGCCATGGGCTCGCTCAACGGCGTCAACACCTGTTCCACTTCGCAGTTGTACGCCACACTGCGCTCGTGGGGGTTCACGGGCTTCGTGCGCAGCGACTACGACGCCGTCGTGTCACCCGCGCCGGCCTTTCAGGCGGGCCTGAGTCTGTTGAAGCCCGCGACGGCGGCGCAGGTGACGACATTGATGAGCACGGGTCAACTCGCGGCGGCGACCCTTCGTACGGGCGTGCGCAGCGTGCTTACTCAGATGTTCGCCTTCGGACTCGTCGCCCATCCGCGCACGCTGAACTTGAACGCTCCCGCGACCAATCAGGCGGATCAGACGGTGGCCCTGCAGGCCGCACGCCAGAGCATCGTGTTGCTGAAGAATGCCTCTGGCGTACTGCCGCTCAGTCCGGCGCTGTCCTCGCTCGCGGTCATCGGGGTGGGAGCGAGCGACGCGGTGGTCACTCGCGGCGGCGGAAGTTCCGGCGTGCACGCCTCGAGTTTGACGACGCCGTTGGTGGCGTTGCGCTCGCAGTTCCCCCACGCGGCCGTGAGTTACTCCCCGGGCGGGTTGCCCGCCTTGGAATTCGACCCCCTCAACGCGGCAGACATCGTTGGGGGTAAGGCGCCACCTTCGGAGGTTCCGGTTCTCACGCCGAGCGAGCCGGGTAAGGCCGACCTCGCGATTGATTACTCCAAGTCCGTGACGCCCGCAGCGCTCACGGCCACTCGGCCGGGAACGGGCGAGGGCTGGAGCAATTGGGACGTGAGCTTCATCGCGCGCAAGACGGGTACCTACGTGATCGGTCTGGAGAACATCGGCGACACCTTCTTAACGTTGAACTCCACGACGATCATCGCCGACCGTGGCATTCACGGACCCTACCCGCAGTCAGTGGCCGTGAACCTGGTGGCCGGCACGAGCTACCAGGTCGTGGCGCGATGGTTCTCCGTCGGGGCGAACTCGACACCTCGCTTCGGCATCGACTTCGTGCAACCCCAGATCAACGCCGCGGTCGCCGCGGCGAAGAAGGCCGGCGTGGCGGTGGTGTTCGCCAGCGACCTCCTGACCGAGGGCGCCGATATGCCGTCGTTGTCGTTGCAGGGCAACCTCAACGCGCTCATCGAAGCGGTCGCCGCGGTGAACCCGCGCACCGTGGTGGTGCTCGACACCGGCGGCGCCGTCCTGACGCCGTGGCGCTCGAAGGTCGCCGCCATCGTCGAGGCGTGGTACCCCGGTCAACAAGGGGCCCAGGCCATTACCCAGGTGCTCAGCGGGGTCATCGACCCCTCGGGACGTCTGCCCGTGACGATGCCCGCCACCGAAGCGCTGACGCCGACTTCCCAGGTGACGCGTTTCCCGGGGCACAATGGCGTCGTCGACTTCGGCGCATTGAGCGACATCGGCTATCGCTGGTACCTGGCGCACGCGGTGACCCCGGCCTACCCCTTCGGCTACGGGCTGAGTTACACCAACTTCACACATTCGCACGTAGTGATCGCCCGCCACGGCACGGGTGCCCGGGTCTCACTCGACGTCACCAATACCGGCGCGCGCAAGGGCGTCGACGTCGTTCAGGTGTACGTGAGTTATCCGGCTACGGCGGGTGAGCCGCCCCAGCAGTTACGCGCGTTCTCTCGGATCACGTTGGCGTCACGGCAATCGAGCCACGTGGTCATCGACCTGACGCGTAACGACTTCACGTACGTCAGCGGTGCGACACCGGTGCTGGCGAGCGGCTCGTACGTCGTCAGCGTCGGTACCTCCTCGGCCAGTTTCTTCGCGAGTTCCTCACTCAGCGTGAAGTAGGACGCCACGGCGTAGCGGCGCTCGCTGTCGGGCGAGCGTCGTTCAACATGGAAAATTCTTAATTGTTGTCGTGTAATTTCTTAATCTTTGCGGTCAAGACTGGGATACGTTGGACTACTCGTGAGTCTGACCCCACGTCCTTGAAATTGAACGAATAAGAGAGCCGACTCGTGAAAATGCTTTTTCGTCGACCGACGCGCCCCTCGGGGCGCATTCTGGGCTCCCTCCTCGCCGTCGTCGCACTGGTGGGGGCGAGCCTCACCGCGGTGACGGACGCGCCGGCGAACGCCACGAGCACCACCGCGCCGACGCCGCGTTGCCCCTGGATCCGCGAGAACATCCAGCACAGTGCGACCGCGGAGCACATGGCCCAACAAGTGGTGCAACAGATGACGCCCAGCGAGCTGGCGAACTTCGTGGTCCTGCACGCCGCCTCGGGAGTGGAGAACTTCAACGTCGGCGTGCCGCGGCTGTGCATCCCCTCGCTCACGCTGGTGGACGGTCCCTCGGGAGTGGGCAACAGCACCCTGGGCGTGACGCAGTTCCCCAGTGAACTCGCGGTGGCGGCCAGTTTCAACCCCCTCGTCGCGCGCCAGGTCGGCTTCGCCATGGCGCAAGAGGCCCTCACGAAAGGGTACGACGTCCTGCAGGCGCCCGACCTGAACCTGGTGCGCACGCCCCTGAGCGGGCGAGCCTTCGAGACCTACGGTGAGGATCCCTTCCTCGCCAGCGTCATGGGCGTGGCGGCCATCGAGGGCATCCAGTCCACGGGCGTGATGGCCCAGGCCAAGCACTTTTCGGCGTACACCCAAGAGAACGGCCGTGCCCGTCTCAATCAAATCGTCTCTCATCGGGTGCTCACCGAGGTCTACAACGCGCCCTTCTACGCCGCGGTCACCCAAGCTCACGTCGCCTCGGTGATGTGCGCGATGGGCATGATCGACGGCGTCAACACCTGTTCGAATCGCTGGCTCTATCACACGCTACGTTCGTGGGGTTTTCGCGGCTACGTCCGTAGCGACTACAACGCGGTCACCACGCCGGCACCGGCACTCGCGGCGGGCATGAGTCTGGTCAAGCCCGCGACGACGTCGACGGTGCTCAGCGCCCTGTCCGCGGGACACCTGCGACTGCGCTCGCTGCGCAGTGCGGTCGCTTCGGTGCTGACGGCGATGTTCTCCTTCGGGCTGGTCCTGCACCCGCGCTACATCGCACTCACCACCCCGGCCACCTCCGCGAGCCACGCCCTCGTGGCGCTGCGCGCGGAACGCCAGGGCATCGTCTTATTGAAGAACCTCAACCAGGTGCTGCCCCTGCGCACCTCGTCGTCGGTCGCGGTGATCGGCATCGACGCGAACCAGGGCATCGTCTCGCGCGGCGGCGGTAGTTCCGGGGTGCACGCGTCCTCCCTCGAAACGCCCCTCGCCGCCCTGCGCAAGTTGCTGCCCCATACCGCGGTGATCTACCGGCCCGGCAGCCTCAGCGGCCTGGAGTTCAACCCGCTCAAGAGCGTCGACGTGCTCGCGGGCAAGGCCCCACCGGCCGAAGCCTTCGACTACCTGCACCTGAAGTTGGGCGCGGGCGACGTGGCCCTGGCCTACGCCAAGGCCGTCACACCCGCGGCGCTGACCGCCACGGTTCCGGGGCACGGGGCGGGTTGGAGCAATTGGGACGTCACCTTCAAGGCCGAGAGGTCGGGCACGTACGTGCTGGGCCTGGTGGACTACGGCGACACGTGGCTCTCGCTCAACGGTCACGTGATCCTCGCCGACCGTGGACTGCACGGCCCCTACCCCCAGTCCACCTCGATCCGGCTGGTGGCGGGGCGTAGCTACACGGTGGTGGCGCAGTGGTTCGCCCTGGGTGCGAAGAACACCCCGGGCTTCGGCATCGACTACGTGCAGCCCCAGATCGACGCAGCCGTGGCGGCCGCGCGGCGCGCCCACACCGCGGTGGTCTTCGCTGGCAACATCCTCACCGAGGGGGCGGACCTCACCTCGCTCTGGCTCCAGAGTGACCTCAACGTCCTCATCGACGCGGTGGCCGCGGTGAATCCGCGCACCGTGGTGGTGCTGACCACGGGTGGGCCCGTGGTGATGCCCTGGCGCACGAAGGTCGCGGGGATCGTCGAGGCCTGGTACGGGGGTCAGATGGTCGGACCGGCGCTCGCCCAGGTCCTCACCGGCGCCGTCGATCCGTCGGGCCGTCTGCCGGTGAGCTTCCCCGCCACGGCGGCACAGACCCCCGCGTCGTCGACGAGCCAGTTCCCCGGTCGCGACGGCGTCGTGCACTTCGGTGGTCTCAGCGCCATCGGGTACCGCTGGTACCAGTCGCACGCGGTGACCCCGGCCTTCCCCTTCGGCTACGGGCTGAGCTACACGACGTTCGCGTGGTCGAACATCAGAGTCACCCGCGCGGGTTCGGGCGTGAACGTGGCGCTGCGCATCACCAACACCGGCGCGCGCGCGGGCGTCGACGTGGCCCAGGTGTACGTGGCCTACCCCAGTGGACTCGGCGAGCCCCCCGAGCAGTTACGCGGTATCGGGCGCGTCGACCTGGCGCCCGGTGCGTCCAAGGACGTCGTGATCAACCTGCCCGCGAGCGCCTTCACCTACGACAACGGACACGCCGTGGTGGTCGCGAACGGCACCTTCCAGGTCAGCGTGGCGACCGACTCGGCGAATCTCGTGGCCACTCAGTCGCTCAGCGTGAAGTGACCCGCGCCGCGCCGCGACCCGGGGCTACGGGGTGCGCGCGGCGCGGTCCCTAAACTGAGGGGATGGCCCGCCCCTTTGACGTGAGTGCAGTAGAGAAGAAATGGCAAGCCCGCTGGCTCGACGAGGGGACCTACGAGGTCGACAACGACGACGAGCGCGAGCGCTTCTTCGCGCTGTGCATGTACCCCTACCCCTCGGGCACCGCACACCAGGGACACATCCGCAACTACACCTTCGGCGACCTGGTGGTGCGATATCAGACCATGCGTGGCAAGGCGGTGTTGACGCCCTTCGGCTTCGACTCCTTCGGCCTGCCCGCCGAGAACGCCGCCATCAAGGCCGGCAGCCACCCGCGCCTGTTCACCGACGCGCGCATGGGCGAACTCAAGTCCTCGGTGCGCCGTCTGGGCGCCGTCTACGACTGGCGCCGCGAGGTGTTCAGCCACGACCCGAACTACATGAAGTGGGCCCAGGCGATCTTCCTCGAGTTCTTCAAGGCCGGCCTGGCGTATCGCGCCGAGGCGCCGGTCAACTGGTGCCCCGGGTGCGCCACGGTGCTGGCGAACGAGCAGGTGAACGCGGACGGGACCTGCGACCGTTCCGGGGACCTGGTGCAGCGGCGCAACCTCGAGCAGTGGTTCTTCAAGATCACCGACTACGCCGAGGAACTGTTGAACGACATCGACACCCTCGAGTGGCCCGAGCGGGTCAAGACCATGCAGCGCAACTGGATCGGACGCAGCGAGGGCGTGGAGTTCGACCTGCCCCTGGCCTTTGATCCGAGCCGGGCGCTGCGCGTCTTCACCACGCGCCCCGACACGGGATTCGGCGTGACCTACGCGGTGGTGGCCCCCGAGCACCCGATGCTCGCGGAGCTGGTGACCGAGGACGAGCGCGAGGGCGTGGAGCGACTGATCGAGCGCGCGAGCCAGGCCAGCGAACTCGAGCGCACCGCGTCCTCGGACGCGGGCGCGGGGCTGGACAAGCGCGGCGCCTTCACCGGCAGCTTCGTGATCAACCCCTTCAGCGGCGAGTCGGTGCCGGTCTACGTCGCCGACTACGTGCTGGGTACCTACGGCACCGGCGCCATCATGGCGGTGCCGGCCGAGGACGAGCGCGACTTCGCCTTCGCCCAGGTGCACGGGCTGAGCGTGGTGCGCACCATCGAGCCACCCGCGGGCCACGGCGAGGGTCCCTACTCCGGTGAGGGCACCCACATCAACTCGGGATTCATGGACGGCATGGACGTGGCGCACGCCAAGGAGGCGGCCGCCGCGTTCTTGGAGGAGCACGCTAAGGGCGTGCGCAAGGTGAACTACCGCCTGCGCGACTGGCTGGTCTCGCGCCAGCGCTTCTGGGGCTGTCCGATCCCGATCGTCTACTGCGACGTCGACGGCATCGTGCCGGTGCCGGTCGAGCAGTTGCCCGTCCTGGCTCCCGACGACGTGGTGATGGACAAGTCGGGTCAGTCGCCCCTAGCCACCCACGAGGGCTTTCGCAACACCACCTGTCCCACCTGCGGGCGTCCGGCCCGGCGCGAGGCCGACACGATGGACACCTTCACCGACTCCTCGTGGTACTTCTTGCGCTACGCAGACCCCTTCACGGCCGATCGCGCCTTCGATCCCGCCCAGGTGGCCAAGTGGATGCCGGTGGACCAGTACATCGGGGGCATCGAGCACGCCATCTTGCACCTGCTCTACGCGCGCTTCTACCTCAAGGCCCTCGTCGACATCGGCCTGGCGCCGGGACTGGCGCGCGAGCCCTTCAAGCGTCTCTTCACCCAGGGCATGATCCGCCTCGACGGCTCCAAGATGTCTAAGTCTAAGGGCAACCTGATCGCGCCCGAGAAGTACTACGACACCGTCGGGGCCGACGGACTGCGCCTCTTTCACCTCTTCGTGGGTCCTCCGGCCGACGACGTCGACTGGACCGCCCAGACCGAGGACATCATCGAGGGGTGCGCGCGCTTCCTCGACCGTATCTATCGCCTGAGCCACTACGACGAGTGCTTCTTCCACGAGGACGAGACCCCCGACGACCTCGAGGTGCGCCGCGAGGTGCACCGCGCCATCGCCAAGGTCAGCGCCGACTTGGAGGCCTGGAGCTACAACACCGCGGTGGCGGCGTTGATGGAGTTGCTCAACACGATCTCGAAGTGGGCGCGTCGCGCCGAGGGCGCGCACCGCTCCACCCTCGACGAGTCGCTCGACGTGCTGCTGCGTCTGCTCGCCCCCATGGCGCCGCACCTCAGCGCCGAGCTCTGGGAGCAGCGCCACCCCGGCGAGGCGGGCGTGCACGCCCAGTCCTGGCCGGTGGCCGACCCCGCGCTGGTCGCGCGCTCGAGCGTCGTCATGGTCGTGCAGGTCAACGGCAAGGTGCGCGCTCGACTCGACGTGTCCCCCGAGGTCTCCGAGGACGACGCGACGTCGGCGGCGCTGGCGAGTGCGGAGGTGCAGAAGTTCCTCGCCGGCGCGACGCCCCAACGGGTCGTGGCGCGACCGCCGCGGCTCGTGAACATCATCCTGTGATGGCTCAGGGCTCCTCGGTCTACGTCGAGCCGCCGCGCTTTGACCGGCCCGAGGTGGAGGTGCGCGCCTCGAGCAAACGCAAGAAGACCGGCACCGCGCACTGGTCGGGCAGTCGCATCGTGGTGCAGATCCCCGCTCGACTGAAGGGGCGCGAGCGCGTGCGTTTCGTCGACGAACTCGTCGAGCGACTGCTCAGTCAGCGTCCCCAGAACGCGGCGGGCGACGCCTCACTGGAGGAACGCGCGCGGGTGCTGGCCGAGCTCTACCTCGACGGGGTCGAGGCGGCCTCGGTGCGGTGGGTCGCCAATCAGCGTCGGCGCTGGGCCTCGTGCTCGCCGGCGAGTCGCGAGATCCGCGTGTCGAGTCGACTGCGTCAGTGCCCCGAGTGGGTCATCGACGCGGTGCTGGTGCACGAACTCGCCCACCTCCTCGAGGCGGACCACTCGGCGGCCTTCTACGAACTGGCGAACCGACACCCGCGCCAGGGGGAGTGCGCGCTGTTCCTCGAGGGCTTCGCGTTGGGGCTGGGACTGCGCATCGAGGACGTCGACGTCGACGGGGCGCTCGACGCGCTCGACGCGGTCGCGGTGGACTGAACTCCGGCGACCTAGCCTTCGCCGCGCAGGAACTTCTCGAGCTCGGCGGCGAGTTCGTCACCGCTGGGCACGTCGTCGCCCAGGGAGTTGCCCTCGCTCTCGTCGGTCACTTCCTCGAGTTGTTCGACCATCGAGGTGTGCTCGGGGTTGTTGGTCACCAGTTCATCCACGCGCAGGCGCGCCTCGTCGGCGGCGGCGCGCAGCACGCTGGCGTCCAGGGTCAGTCCCGCGATGCGCGCGAGCCCCTCGATCAAGGACGCGGCCGCCTGGGGGTAGGGCATGGAGGCCACGTAGTGCGGCACCCGGGCCCACAGGGTGAGCACATCCACGTCCACGTCGGCGAAACCCAGCTCGAGGGCCGAGGAGATCCCCGCGGGCACTTCGAGTTCACCCGCGACCGTGCCCACGAGGGGCAGGAGGTTGGCGCTGGCCTCGGGGGCGGTGCCGATTACGCGCACCGGGCGGGTGTGGGGGGTCGGGGCGGGGAAGGAGCCCAGTCCGATCACCAGTCGCACGTCGAAGCGCAGGGCGGCGTCGGTGACGGCCTCGACGAAGTCGCTCCAGTGAAAGTCCGGCTCGGGTCCGAGGAGGAAGATCATGTCGGCCCCGTCGCCGTCGCGGCCGTAGCGCAACTGGATCTCGGGCCACGTGAGTTCGGTGGTCACGCCGTCGACGATGCGCGCGACGGGTCGGCGCGCGCGCTGATCGATGAAGTACTCGGTGTCGAAGGTCGCGAGGGTCTCGGTGGGGATCGAGGTGAGCAGCGTGCTCATCGCGGTGCTCGCGCCCAGACCCGCGTCGATCCAGCCCTCGAGGGCGTAGACCAGGACGGGCTCGTTGAGTTCGGGGTCGGCCAGGAAGATGATGCGTTCGAAGTTGTCGTCGTCCATTAGCGCTCCCGGGGCGCGCCCGACGGGGGTCGCGCGCGCGAGACGGGGACCGGAGGACAAATGTGCGTAACCCACTTCATAGGTACTCAGGCTAACAGCGCCTCAGCGGTGCCTGGGTGGGAGCCAATTAGGCTGTGGGCCGTGCACTGGCGTTCCACCCTCCGGCGACGAGGTGAACGGTGAATCGCTTCTTCCCCGCCGCGCCGATCACGTTGCACCTGGGCTCGACGCCCTACGACGTCACGCATCGCGCCCTGGTGATGGGCATCTTGAATCGCACGCACGACTCGTTCTTCGCGCCCGCGGCCACCTTCGACCTCGACAATTTTTTGGCGCGCGCCCAGCAGCTCGTGGACGAGGGTGCGGACCTGCTCGACGTCGGGGGAGTCAAGGCCGGTCCCGGCGAGGAGGTCACCGAGTCCGAGGAACTCGATCGCGTGGTCCCGGCGATCGAGCTCCTGCGCGAGCGCTTCGACGTGCCCGTCAGCGTCGATACCTGGCGCGCGAGCGTGGCCGAGGCTAGTTTCGCCGTGGGCGCGTGCGTGGGCAACGACATCAGCGGCTTCGCCGACCCTCGCTACCTCGAGGTCGCCGCGCGCGCCGGCGCCAGCGTCGTGGCCACCCACATCCGCCTGGCCCCGCGCGTCGCCGACCCCGATCCGCACTACGACAACGTCACCGAGCGCGTGGTCGAGTTCCTCACCCTTCGCCGCCAGCGCGCCCTGACCGCGGGGATCTCTCCCGAGCGTGTCATCCTCGACGCCGGACTGGACCTGGGCAAGAGCGCCGCGCAGTCCCTGCAACTGTTGCGCGACAGCGCCCGCATCGCCGAACTCGGACCGCTACTACTGTCGGCGTCGAACAAGACGTTCCTCGGGGTCATGTTCGACCTCGACGTGTTGAATCGACGCGAGCCGTCCCTGGTCGCCGCGGCCCTGGGTATCGCCGGGGGCTGTCGCGTCCTGCGCGTGCACGACGTGCGCGGCACCGTCAGAGTGCGCGACGCCCTCTCGAGGGTCATGGAGGTCGCGTGAGCTTCGCCGCGACGACCGTCGTCGTGGGTAGCGACGCGACCATGGTCTACGACGCGTTGCACAACGTGGTGGCCGCCGCCCTCGGGGGGCTCGACCCCTCCTTCGCCCTGCAGGACTTCACCGTCAAGGACGTCACCCACGCGGGCGAGTCGGTGCTCTCAGCGGTGATGGAGGCGCTCAACACGCCGCCATTCCTGGTGGCGCGCCGCGTGGTGGTGGTGCGTGACGCGCAGGGCCTGGTGAGTGACGAGGTGACGACGCTGCTGCAGTGGATGCAGCGTCCCGCCCCCGACGTCGCGTTGGTGCTGGCGGTGGTGGGGAGCAAGGCGAACAAACTGGTCAAGGCGGCCGACGAGGTCGTCGAGGTCAACGTCGGCACGAGGCCGAGGGACCGCGTGGCGTTCGTCAACGACAAGATGACTGAGTACCGGGTCCAACTCGACGCCGGATCCGCCGCCAAGGTCGCCGAGCGTGTCGGCGACGACGTGGCGCGCGTGGACTCGCTCGCGCGACTGCTCGCCTCGATCTACGGTTCGGCGCCGCTCAACCTCGCGCACATCGAGCCCTACCTCGGCGACGCGGGCGCCGTGCCCGAATGGGACCTCACGGACGCGATCGAGGGCGCGAACGCCACCACCGCCATCACGGTGGCGCGGCGCATGCTCGACTCCAAGGCGCGCGCGGGGGTGCAGATCATCTACCTGCTCCAGCGCTACTACCTGCGTATGGCCCGGCTCGAGGGGTCCGAGGTGGGCAGCGCGGAGGAGGCGGCGCAGTTGCTGGCCATGAACCCCTTCGGGGCCAAGAAGCTCCTGGCGATGGCGAACCGCCTGGGGGCCGAGCGCATCGCCGACGCGATCCACCTCATCGCCCAGGCCGACGTGGACTTGAAGGGCGGCGTGAGCTACGGCGGCAAGAACCTCAACACCGACCAGGACCCCACGGAGTTGACGGTGATCGAGGTCCTGGTCGCGCGGCTCGCGCGTCTGAGCGCGGGGACCCGACGGTCCTAGGGGTCTCACGCGCCACGGGGCGACGCGAGGCTGGAGAGAAGGGGGTCACCGGACGTTGCCCCCTCGAGGGACGCCGTCGCGACGAGGGCACCCGGCAGATTCGAGCCGACGCGCACGGGGGTGACGTTGGGCCCTGGCGTCGTCGCGTGCGCGGTGCCAGGATCGGACCGTGAAGAGCACGATGCTCCAGCGCCAGTACGTCAGCGAATGTAGCGTCGCGACGACACCGGGGCACCGGGTGCCGCGGGTGCCGCGGGCGCGCACCGTCGCGATGGTGGGGACCTATCCGCCGACCGCCTGCGGTCTGGCGACCTTCACCCAGAACCTCTCGTACGCCATCGCCGCCGGCGCATCCTGGCGCGTCATCGTCGTCAGGGTGCTCGACACCCCCGAAGTGCCGACCCAGCCCGAGGTGGTGGCGCACTGGGTGGGGGGAGATCGCCCGTCGATGCGCGCGGCGATCGAGGCCACCACCGGAAGCGACGTGGTGGTGCTCCAGCACGAGTACGGGCTCTTCGCGGGCCGCGACGGCGACGAGGTGCTCGAGTTCGTCGACGCCCTCTCGAGCGCGCTGGTCGTGGTGTTGCACTCGGTGCTCGCGCGACCCAGCGCGCACCAACGCGAGATTCTCGAACGACTCGTGCGCGCGTCGTCACTGATCGTCGTGCAGAGTCACCACGCGCGGCGCCGACTCTGCGACCTGTACGCCGTGGCGCCCTCGCGGGTCGTGGTGCTGGCGCACGGGGCGACGGCGAACTTCACCGGGGAGGTTCCTCTGGTCGCGCACCCGCGGATCTTGACGTGGGGACTCTTGGGACCGGGCAAGGGGATCGAGCACGCGATCGCGGCGCTGGCGCGACTCGCTCACCGGGCCCCCGCGGCGACCTACGTCGTGGCCGGGGCGACGCACCCCAAGGTGCTAGCCGCCGAGGGCGAGCGCTACCGTCACGCCCTGGAGAACGAGTGTGACCAACTCGGCGTGCGCGAGAGAGTGATCTTCGACGACGGCTATCGCGACTGGGAGTCCCTGCGCGCCCTGGTGCGCAGTGCGGACGTGGTGTTGTTGCCCTACGACTCTCGCGACCAGGAGAGTTCCGGGGTCCTCGTCGAGGCCCTCGCGTCGGGGCGACCGGTGGTGGCGACGAGGTTCCCCCACGCGGTGGAGCTGTTGGGTTCGGGCGCGGGACTCTTGGTCGACCAGGGCGACGTCGCGGCGATGAGCGCCGCGCTGGAGCGCGTCCTCTACGAGCCGGGCGTCGCCGCGTCGATGCGCGAGAGCGCATGTCGCGAGGGGACGGCGTTGCTGTGGCCCACCATCGGGGCGGCCTACCGCGAGGTGCTCGCGCGCGTCGTCGCCGATCGTCTCGAGGCGTGAACGCTCCCGCTCCGAGCCTGCGCTACGTCGCGACGCTCACCGACGAGCACGGCATCTTCGAGCACGCCCTCGAGTGCGAGCCGCGCCGCCAGGGCGGCTACTGCACCGATGACGCCGGACGCCTCCTGGCCCTGGCGTCGCGCATGGGCGAGGACCCCGACGCCGCCCGACTGGCCCGGGTCAGCCTGAGTTTCCTCGAGCGCGCGCACGTCGCGCGGGGTCATTTCCGACTGCGCCTGCTCGGTGAGGGCCGCTGGAGTGAGGACGCGCCGAGCGACGACGCCGCCGGGCGCGCGCTGCTGGGACTGGGCACCGCCGCCGCCCTGGCCCCCTGGCCCGCGGTGCGCACTGGCGCGCGAACTCTCTTCGAGGAAGCGGCCTCGACGCGCTCGGCGCATCCGCGCGCCCTGGCCTACGCCGCCCTCGGGGCGCGGGTGGTGCTCGAGGCCGACCCGCGCAGCGACGCGGCCCGGACCCTGGTGTCGCGCGCGCGTGGACTTCTCGACAACGGTCCCGCCACGGGGACGTGGCCCTGGCCCGAACCGCGACTGACCTACGCCAACGCGCTGTTGCCCGAGGCGGCGCTGGCGGCGGCGCGCCTGGCCGGCGACGCCGACGGCGAGGCCCGCGCGCTCGACGTGCTGTGGTGGCTGGTGCAGCGCCAAACGCGCGAGAACCACTTCAGCTTCGTGTCGGTGCGCGGCAGCGCCGGCGAGAGCGCTCGCGCGCAGTTCGACCAGCAGCCCATCGAGGCGTGCGCCATGGCGAGCGCCTGCGCGCGGGCGTACTGGTCCACGCGTGAGGACAGGTGGGCTCAGGCGGTGCAGCGTGCGGCGGCGTGGTTCCTCGGGGAGAACGACGCCTCGGTGGCGATGTTCGACGCCGAGAGCGGTGGCGGTTACGACGGTCTGCAGCGACACGGGGTCAACCGCAACGAGGGCGCCGAGTCGTCGATGGCGTTCGTCGAGACGATGCTCACCTGGCGCGACGTGCGACGTGACTGGGGTGAGGACTCGGCCTAACCCGCGCGGGTTACGCCGAACTACGCGGCGCGCGCGAGCGCGCTCACGAGTTGACTGACCTGCGCCGTGGCCACGCCGATGCACCGGTCGGCGGCCCCGTAGGTGAGGTAGATGAGGTCGTTCTCGCGGTGCGCGCCCTGGACGAACACGACGTTGTCGACGTCGCCCTCGCGCTCCCAGTGCAACTCGGGTTCGAGGAGGGGTTGGTCGAGTCGACTGACCAGGCGACCGGTCTCGCGGTCCAACAGCGCGAGATTGGCGGTGTAGGCCCCGTCGGCACGTCGTTCGTGGAAGAAGAGCAACAGACCCTCCTCGGTGGGCACCGGGGGTGCCCCCGCGCCGATGCCCAAGGCGCCCGGCGTGGGACGCATGAGCGTGTGCGACTCCAGGTCCGACATGTAGGGATCCCAGTACTCGGGCCCGGCGTGCCAGAGGTGATCGAGGTCGTCGAAGACGGCCAATTGCATGTCGGGGTGGATCCGGTGGATCATGGCCACTCGCTGGTCCGCGAGCGAGAAGACGATGGCGTCCTTGTTGGCGATGTCCGAGGGACCCAGCAGTCGCCCCGAGTCCGCGTCGAGGTGGAAGCGGTTCGTGTCCCAGGTGAGACGGTGCGCGCCGATGCGCCAGGGGCGACCACTCTCGTGGGGCCACAGCGAGGTGTAGGTCATGACGATGTGCTCTTGGTCGCTGTGGCGCACGCGCTGCACGCGCGGATCCTCGTAGCAGGGCACCTCGGCGTCGTCGGCGCGCGCCAGCACGTAGGCGAATTCGTAGTGGCGCCCGTCGTTCGAGGTCAGCACCAAGATGTCCGAGATGTAGTCGAGGAAACGCGGTCCCGCCCCGTCGTTGCGACGGTACCCCTCACGCACACCGCGCGCGAAGAGGTGGTACTGGCCCTCGTGATACAGCAGACCGGCGTTGAAGATCGCGCCGTAGCCCGGGACGGACCCGGCCTCGACCACGGGACGATCGTGCAACCGGCGCACCTGGGGCAGTTCTGTGTACGACACCTTGACTCTCTATTCTCTTCATCCCTGCCCCGCGTGAGACGAAGTAGTGACCAAATCCCATGTTGACATGTACGAGGATGGGAATGGTGAATACGTCACCATTTTGTAAGGGAGGTGTCCGTGAGCTCACCGACTGACGCACGCGAACTGTTCCAGCGCTTCGAGGGCAACCCGATCATCACCGCGAGCGACTTCCCCAATATGGTCAACGCGGTGTTCAATCCCGGCGCCACCGTCTTCGAGGGTCGCACCCTGCTGCTGGTGCGAGTGGAGCACCGCACCGGTCTCTCCTCCCTGGCGGTGGCGCTCAGTGACGACGGACTCACCGGGTGGCGCATCGACCCCGAGCGCGGGCTCGAACCCGATCCCTCGCTCGTCGAGGAGTGCTGGGGCATCGAGGATCCGCGCATCACCCGTATCGACGACCTGTACTACGTCGTGTACGTCGGCTACTCGGCCTACGGACCGATGGTGAACCTGGCCACGACCCGCGACTTCATCACCTGGGAGCGCTGCGGGGTGCTGCAGCCGCCCGAGGACAAGGACGCCGCTCTGTTCCCGGTCACCTTCGAGGGACGCTGGGCGCTCATGCACCGCCCGGTCACCTCGGCGCCGGGGCTGGGGGCCCACGTGTGGCTCTCCTACAGTCCCGACCTGCACTACTGGGGTGACTCGCGGGTGCTGTTGGCCGCGCGCCGCGGTGGATGGTGGGACGCCAACAAGGTGGGGCTCGGACCGCCGCCGCTACTGACCGACCAGGGCTGGCTGGTGTGTTACCACGGCGTGCGCGTGACCGCGTCGGGTTCGATCTATCGACTGGGACTCGCGCTGCTCGACCGCGACGACCCCTCGAAGGTCATCTCTCGCGGCAACGAGTGGATCTTCGGTCCCCAGGCGCCCTACGAGCAGTCCGGGGACGTGCCCGACGTGGTCTTTCCCTGCGGGTGGATCCTGCGCGAGGACGGCGACACCCTGCACCTGTACTACGGCGCGGCCGACAGCGTGGTGTGCGCGGCGACGGCCAGTCTCGCGCAATTGATGAGTCACCTCGGGGTGCACCCCTTCACCCGGAACTGACGCGGCGACGGCGACAAAAAAAGCCGCCCCGAAGGGCGGCCTCTCTCATCGCGACGGTGTCGCGCTAGGCGTCGGCACCCTCACGGAGCTTGGCGATGCGCTTCATCAAGCCGCTCTTCTTGTTGGCGGCGGAGTTCTTGTGGATGATGCCCTTGGCGGCGGCCATGTCGATGCGCTTGACGGCCAGTCGCAGGGCGGTCTCCTCGTTCTCGGTGCCCACCGCGCTCACCGCGGTCTTGGCGCGGGTGCGAATCTCGGACTTCACGGCGCGGTTGCGCTCACGCGCGATCTCGTTGGTCTTGTTCCGCTTGATCTGGCTCTTGATATTCGCCACAAAAAACCTCGTTCTCAGTTCGCCGAAACTCTCCGGCGGGCTCAACAAGGCTAGCAGACGGCGCGGGCGCCCCCGCTCTCGCGGCGCCGGGCGCCTCGCCAACTAGCCTTGACAGCACCGTGGCCCACCATCTGCTCCCCGTCGAGACGACGAAAATCCGTAATTTCTCCATCATCGCCCACGTCGACCACGGCAAGTCGACGCTATCGGATCGGATCCTCGAGATCACCGGGGCGGTCGACCCGCGCCTGATGCGCGCGCAGTACCTCGACTCGATGGACATCGAGCGCGAACGCGGCATCACCATCAAGGCCCAGAACGTGCGCGTGTTCTTCGAGGACCACATCTTGCAACTCATCGACACGCCGGGCCACGTGGACTTCGGTTACGAGGTGTCGCGCTCGCTGGCGGCGTGCGAGGGCGCGATCTTGCTGGTGGACGCCAGTCAGGGCATCCAGGCCCAGACCCTGGCCAATTGCTACCAGGCCATCGAGAACAACCTCGAGATCGTCGCGGTGCTGAACAAGATCGACCTTCCCGCGGCGGACCCCGAGCGCTGCAAGGAGGAGCTCGACCGCGTCTTGGGACTGCCGGCCGAGCAGATCCTCTCGATCTCGGCCAAGACCGGCGAGGGCGTGGCGCAGTTGCTGCGCGCCGTCATCGAGCGCATCCCCGCGCCCTCGGGCGACCCCGCCGATCCGCTGCGCGCGCTCATCTTCGACTCCTACTACGACCAGTACCGCGGCGTGATCTCCTCGATCCGCATCATCGACGGGACGTTGCGCGACGACGTCAAGATCCGCATGATGCAGGCCGGCGAGAACCACGAGATCGAGGAGATCGGCGTGCGCACGCCCGACATGATCGCGGTCAAGCAGCTTGGCCCGGGCGAGGTGGGCTACATCGTCGCGGGCATCAAGGACGTCGGGGGAGCGCGATCGGGTGAGACCATCACCGAGGCGGCGCGTCCCGCCACCACCGCGCTGGACGGGTACATGGACCCCAAGCCCATGGTGTACTGCGGCATCTACCCCATCGACGGCGACGACCTGGGCGACCTGCGCGACGCGCTCGACAAGCTCAAGCTCAACGACGCCTCCATCACCTACGAGCCCGAGTCGAGCCACGCCCTGGGCTTCGGTTTTCGCTGCGGATTCCTCGGTCTGTTGCACATGGAGATCGTGCGCGAACGCCTCGAGCGCGAGTTCAATCTCGACATCATCGCCACCGCGCCCTCGGTGGTCTACCGCGCCTACCTGACCGACGGCACCGAGGTGAAGATCGACAACCCGACGGACCTGCCCGACGCCTCGCGCCTCGACCACATCGACGAGCCGATGCTGCACATCTCGATCCTCACCCCCGCGGAGTACCTGGGCACGGTGATGGACCTGTGCCAGTCGCGGCGCGCCGAGATGATCAAGATGGACTACCTCTCGGCCGAGCGCGTGGAGCTCAAGTACTCGATCCCCCTGGCCGAGGTGGTCATCGACTTCTTCGACGCGCTCAAGAGTCGCACCAAGGGCTACGCCAGCCTCGACTACGAGCAGAGCGGGTACGTGACGAGCAACCTGGTGCGCGTGGACCTGCTGATCAACCACGAGCCCGTCGACGCCTTCTCGACGATCGTGCACCGATCCAACGCCGACTTCTACGGGCGCAAGATGGCCGAGCGCCTCAAGGAGTTGATCCCGCGCCAGATGTTCGACGTGCCCATCCAGGCTGCCGTGGGCGGACGCATCATCTCACGCGAGACGGTCAAGGCGCGCCGCAAGGACGTGCTCGCCAAGTGCTACGGCGGTGACATCACGCGCAAGCGCAAACTGCTCGAGAAGCAAAAAGAGGGCAAGAAGCGCATGAAGAACCTGGGGCGCGTCGAAGTGCCCCAGGAGGCCTTCGTCGCGGCGCTCAAGCTCGAGGACTAACTCGGCGTCACTCGCGCGCGAAGGCGATGCAGGCGTCGCCGGGCACGTGCAGGGTGATGTTCTCGTGGCGGTTCCAGCGCTCCTCGCTGAAGACCCCCAGCAGTCGTTCACCGCCGTCGAGTTCGATGACGTGCTCGTAGCCGCGTCCGCGGAAGGCGGCGTCGACCACGCGGCCCGCCAGGCACGAGTGCTCGGCGCGCGCCTCGGCGTCGGCGGCGCTGATGCGCAGTGGCGCGGCGCGCACGAAGACGCGCACCCGCGGGTCCGACTGAGAGGTCGCGCCGGAGAGCCGCGCGTGCACCAGCCCGTCGGCGCAGCGCACGAGAACGCGCCCGTCGCTCTCACGGCGCACGACGTCTCCGTCGAGTTCACCGGCCACGCCGGTGAAGCGGGCGACGAAGGGGGTGGCGGGGTTGCGGTAGATCTCCTCGGGGCTCGCCACCTGGACGAGCTCTCCTTCGTTCAACACGCCGATCACGTCGGCCAGGGCGAAGGCCTCGACCTGGTCGTGGGTGATGTAGAGCACACTCGAGCCCGCCTCGCGCGTGAGGTCGGCAATCTCGATGCGTAGTCGTT
Organism: Actinomycetota bacterium; assembly: GCA_029850535.1. Lineage (GTDB taxonomy): Bacteria > Actinomycetota > Acidimicrobiia > Acidimicrobiales > RAAP-2 > RAAP-2. The sequence goes on from JARCRU010000029.1 coordinate 27,314, forward strand.
CGCGCAGGTGCGCGTCCAGGCTCGACAGGGGTTCGTCGAAGAGGATCATCGCGGGCGCACCGACCAGGGCGCGCGCCAGGGAGACCCGCTGTTGTTGGCCCCCCGACAAGGTGGAGGGGTAGCGCGTGGCGAAATCGGCCAGTCCCACGCGTTCGAGGATCTCGCCCACGGCGCGCCGGCGCTCGTCCTTGGCGACGCCGGGTTTGTGCAGGGAGAAGGCCACGTTGTCAAAGATGCTCATGTGCGGCCAGAGAGCGAAGTCCTGAAAGACCATGGACACGTTGCGCCGTTCGGGGGCGACGTGGACCTTGGCCGAGTTCATCGTCTGTTCGCCGAAGCGGATGTGTCCGTCGTCGATCTTCTCGAGTCCCCCCACGCAGCGCAGCAGCGTCGACTTGCCGCTGCCCGAGGGTCCGAGCAGGACCGTGAATTGGCCGGGCTCGATGTTGAGGTGGATGCCGTCGAGCACCCGGTGCTCGCCGTAGGCCTTCTCGACGTCGTCGACCACGATGCGCGAGGGGTGAGCGATCGCAGTAGAGGTGGCGCGTACCACGGGCGCCACGTCGCGCGCCACGTCCACGCGCGCGGTCGTCGAATCGGAAAGTGTGCTCATCGTGGCCTCCCCACGTCGATGTTGCGCCACCCCGCAGGGGCGAGGAAACGGAAGATCAAGGTGGCCGTGGCGATGACGCTCAGCACGATGACCATCTGCACCACCGAGAAGGCGGTGGCCATGGCCAAGTTGTAGGCCTGGAACGAACTGAGGATCGCGGTGGCCATCGTGCGCACCCCGGTGGGGGCGAGCATCTCGGAGGTGGGCAGTTCGCCGAAGGTGGCCGCGAAGGACAACAGCCACGCCCACAGCAGACTCTTCGCGATGAGGGGTAGGACGCACTTGCGAAAGGCGCGCAACTGATGCGCCCCGTGGATGCGTCCCGCCGCCATCATGGAGCCGTCGATCTGCCCGATGGGCCCGATGAGCACACGACTGTTCGAGGGCAGCGAGATGGCCAGGTAGCCAATGCCCAGCAGCGTCAAGGTGCCGTAGAGATTGATCCCCATGTGCACCGTGAAGGGCAGGTTGAAGACGAAGATGAAGCCCGCGGCCAGCACCAGAGCGGGCAGGGCCACCGACCCCACGAGGACCGCGTCCATCAGTCGGCCGGTCCAACCGGGGCGGGGACTGGTCAGGACCTTGGCCACCGCCACCCCCAAGATCACCGTCAAGGTGGCGGTGATGACGGACATCTTGAGCGAGACCATGATGGGCTGCATGATCGATTGCTTGGTGAAGACGTCGACGTAGGCGCTCAGGCTCAGGTTGTGCCAGGCGAAGGTGGTGTAGGGCTTTAACAGGGTGGAAAAGACCGCGCCCATCGCCGGCACCACCAAGGTGAGCGTGAAGAAGCCGTAGACGAAGACGTTGAGAGCGACGCGTCGCCAGCCCTCGGGGTGAGAGCGCGGCGCGAAGGTCGAGCGCCCCGAGAGCACCGCGTAGTTCTTCTTTCGCAGCAGCCAGTTCTGGAACGTGAGCACGGTGGCGAGGGTGATGATGAGGAACCACCCCACCGCGGCGGCCTCGGGGAAGTTGGTCGGGAAGGTGCCGATGGCCGCCATGATGTTGGTGGTCGCCACGGGAATGTTTGCATTGGCCGCGATGGTCGAGGCCACTCCGAAGTCCCCGATCGACTCGGCGAAGACGATGATCATCGCGGCGAAGATGGCGGGCAGCACGATGGGCGCGACCGTGCGCGTGGTCTTGACCAGTCCCGCCCCGTGGATGCGCGCGGCCTCCTCGAAGCGTCGGCCCATGCCCACGATGGCCGGCGCCATGGCGAAGTAGGCGAAGGGCACCCCGGAGAAGCCCAGGATCAAGACGATGCCGACCGGACCGAGCAGGGCCCCGCGCAGCCCGGGCGAGACCAGCCCCATCTGAGAGAACATGTTGCCACTGGCCAAGATCTCCTCCCAACCCACCGAGACGACGTAGGTGGGAACGAGCAGGACGCCCCAGAGCAGGGCGGGTATCCACTTGGCGACGCGCACGTCGGTGCGTTGGGAGATGAGCGCGAGCCCCGACGCCAGCAGTGTCGCGATCAGGGCGGCGCCCACGGCGATCATCAGGCTGTTGCGCATGCCGGCGAGTTCGGTACCGGAGAAGGCCTGGCGAAAGACGCCCAGCGTGAACCAGCTCGGTCCCTGGCTGAAGATGCGCGGCGAGAAGGCCAGGGCCAAGAAGGCGACGGTCGGGATGATCGACACCACGGCCAAGATGACCCACAGCAGGGGACGTCCCAACCGGCTCAGGGCCAGTTCGTACCAGTGGCGCAGTCCGCGTTGTTCGAGGGGAGACACACCGACGTACCCCTCGCGCGAGGCGAGGAGTACGTCGGTGTGGCGAGGGGATTCATTCACGACGCGAATTAGGCGACGTGCGAATTGAACCAGGTGTTGATCGTGGGCTCGAGCTTGCCCCAGACGTAGGGGTTCGGGAACGAGAACGGGATCGACGTGACCGCCGGGACGCGCGGACGCGACTTCTCACCCACCATGATCGGGAAGAACTGCGAGTCACCCTGGGGGTCGCCCGAGAGCATCACCGCTTGACCGGCGGGGCTGTAGACGAAGTCCGCGAACTTCTTCGCGTCGGCGATCTCCGCGGCGGGCGCCTTACCGTCGATGGCGATGGTCGAGGGGAGTCCGGCCGAGGGGTTGGGGTAGTACACCTTGATGTTGGGGTTGGTGTAGGAGGCCCCGATGCCGCTGGTGTTCTGGGAGATCGCCACTTGGACGGTACCGGCGAGGAGTTCGTCCTTGATCGAGTTCTGCGACACGACGAACCCGTTGGCCTTCAACTTAGTCATGAAGGCCTCACCCTGCTTGACGCCGCCGAGGGAGTTGAACAAGGTGGCCAGGATGGGGTAGCTCGGACCGTCGACGGAGGGGTTGTTCATGCCGACCTTGCCCTTCCACTGCGGCAGCAACAGGTCCTGCCAGGTGGTGGGGGGCTTGGGGGTGACCTTGGAGTTGTAGATGAAGGCGCCCGAGACGGTCAAGCCGGTGGGGATGTAGCTCTTGTCCGCGGGGACGAGCTTCTGGCCGATCGCCGTGAGCTTGCCGGTCGTGGGCTCGAAGCCCCTGAGCAGTAGCCCTTCCTGGTCGAGTGCGGCGTAGGGGGCGTTGCCGTCGGTCCAGGCGACACCCCAGTGCGGGTTGTTCTTGGTGGCCTGGATGGTGGCCAGGGTCGGTCCGGTGGAGTTGTCCGACAACTTGCACACGATGCCCGTGGCCTTTTGGAAGGCGGTGCACATGGCCGAGTCGTAGCCCTCCGAGGAGAGCAGGTACAGGGGGGTCGAGCTCGACGTGCGCGCCGCGGTGTTCGACGAAGCGCCACTCACTCCGGCACCGACCGCGAACAACGCTGCGGTGAGGGGCAGGACCAGCAAACGGCGAAACGTGAAGCCTGACGACATCGAACTGATTTTGTTGGGGTTGGTTTCTGTCATGCGCCCAACGTAAGAAGTAGAGATGTGCTGCGCGTGAACTCGCCGTGATGGGTGCGAGCCGAGGGCCTAATCATTTCGACAAAGTGTCCTAAGGATTAGATAAGACAGGGAGTCCGGTGTCAACTTCTCGAGGGGCGGTTCGCGTGCACGACGCCACGTTGGTCACTGGCAACTGCTCACTGGTGAGAGGCGAGGGTGCGGTGGCACGCCGAGCCGTCCAACGAGATCATCCTCACCGTCTCGACGTCCGACGTCGTGTCACGGATCAGAGTCCGGTGGTGCCGTCGAGGACCTCTCGCAGGAGGTCAGCGTGACCGTTGTGGCGCGCGTACTCCTCGATCATGTGTAGATAGATCCAGCGCAGGTCCACCGACTCGCCCGGTCGAACCCGCGCCGCTCTCGTCTCGAGGGCGAGCGCCGCGGCCAGTTCGCGTGAGCGTTGGCAGTTCGCGAGGAACACCTCGGCGACTTCCTCGGGCGACGCGGAATCGAGAACATTGAATTCGGCGTCGGGGTCGTCGTCGCTCGTGAAGGGTAAGGGGGTATCGGCGTCGTGCAGGATGCTGTCGAACCACCAGACTTCTACGAGGGCCATGTGTTGCAGCAATCCGAGCAACGTGAGGCTCGAGGGCGCCACGGCGCGTCGGGTCAATTGCTCGACGTTGAGTCCCGCACACTTCGTCAACAGCGTGGCACGGTGGAAGTCGAGCCAGCCCTCGAGCTGGTCGCGCTCGGGCGCCGCGCTGGGCTCGGGTGGGCGAATGGGCTGGGCAATCATGGTGATCCTCACTTTGCGCTCGTGATGTGTCCGTCAAACTACGCCCCGGGCGGTGCGGTCGTCCAGCGGCTGGCACTCGGTAGAATCGAGTGCTAACAAGGAGGAAATATGGCTCGTCGCGCGAACGCTCCCGCATCCGCCGATCTCGACGTTCGTAAAGCCACCATCCTCGAGGCGGTGGTGTCGGAGCACATCGACACCAACCAGCCCGTGGGTTCCTCCTCGGTCGCTTCGAGCGCCGACATCGGGGTGTCGCCCGCGACGGTGCGCTCGGAGATGGTGTCACTCGAGCGCGAGGGCTACTTGGCCCAGCCCCACACCTCGGCCGGACGCATCCCCACCGACAAGGGCTATCGCTACTTCGTGGACCACCTCGAGAACGGCGTGCTCGGCCCCGCCCAGCAGCAGCAGATCAGCGACTTCTTCGCCAGTGTGCGCGGCGAGGTGGAGGACGTGCTCGAGCAGACCTCGACGCTGCTGAGTCAGATGACCAGTTACACCGCGGTCGTGGTGGGCGCCACGCACGCGCACGCCTCGATCCTCTCGGCGCAGTTGGTGAACATCGACGCCCACCACCAACTCCTCGTCACGGTCTTCTCCGACGGGTCGGTCATCAAGCACTCTCTCGCGCCGCACTTCGAGGTCGACCACGAGACCTGCGCCGAAGCCTCGCGCCAACTCAACGCGCTCCTGATCGGCACCACGCTCGAGTCCGCGGTGCAGGTACCCTCGCGCTCGGACCACGTCGCTCAACTCGTGCGCGACTCCGTCGCCGTCCTGCACGCCCAACAGCCCACCGCCGACGGCGAGCAGGTCTTCATCGGGGGCAGTTCGCGCGTGGCCGACTCCTTCGACGGGGTGGACACCGTGCGTAAGGTCCTCTCGATCCTCGAACAAGAGCTCCTCGTGGTCTCGCTGGTCCAGGACATGTTGAGTCGGGGTCTGTCGGTCGCCATTGGCTCGGAGAACGGCTTCGAACCACTGTCGACCTGCGCGGTCGTCGTCGCTCCGGTGACCATTGACGGCACCCCCGCCGGCGCGGTGGGCCTGCTTGGACCGACTCGTATGAAGTACCAAGAAGCGATGGCCGCCGCCGGGGCGGTCTCACAACACCTAGCGCGCCACTTCGGTGGGGATGAGGAACATGCCAACCACTGATCTCTACGACATTCTCGAAGTCGACCACAACGTCTCGCCCGAGGACCTCAAGAAGGCGTACCGCCGCCTGGCTCGTCAACTGCACCCCGACGCCAATCCCGGCGACGCCGCGTCCGAGGCGCGGTTCAAGGAGGTGTCCCAGGCCTACGAGATCTTGTCGGACCCCGAACGGCGCGCGAACTACGACCGCTTCGGTCAAGACGTGGGCGCCGGCGGCAATCCCTTCGGAGGGGGATCGGTGCAGGACATCTTCGACATGTTCTTCGGTGGCATGGGTGCGCGTACCCCCCAGCGGCGCGGTCCCCAGCCCGGTCCCGACGCCGAGGTCGGCGTCGAGATCACCCTGGAGGAGGCGGCCTTCGGGGCCAATCGTGAGATCACCGTGACCCTGCCCCAGCGCTGCGCGACCTGCGAGGGCAGCGGCTGCGCCGAGGGCACGTCGCCGGTGACCTGCGTGGAGTGCGCGGGCCTGGGCGAGGTGCGCCGGGTGCGCAATTCGATCCTGGGTCAGATGATGACCACGTCACCGTGTCCGCGCTGCAACGGCATGGGTTCGCGCATCGAGTCGCCCTGTGCCACGTGTCAGGGCGAGGGTCGCACCAACGGGTCGGTCACGATGACGATCCAGATCCCCGCGGGGGTCGAGGACGGGTCGACCATGCGACTGGCGGACCGCGGACCGGCGGGACTGCGTGGCGGGGCGAACGGACGGCTCTTCGTTCACCTGCGCGTGGCCCAGGACGAGCGCTTCGAACGCAACGGCGACGATCTGCACCACGAGGCGCACATCTCCTTCACCCAGGCCGCCCTGGGCGCCCACGTCGAGGTGCCCACCCTGCGGGGCACTCACCGCGTCGAGGTCGAGCCGGGTAGCGCGTCGGGTACCGTGCACCGCGTCAAGCACGAGGGCGTCGAGCACCTGCACGGCCGTGGTCGCGGGGATCTCTACGTGCACCTGGTCGTGGACGTGCCGCGCGAGCTCGACGACGTCGAGCGCGACCTGCTGCGACAATTGGCCCAGCACCGTGGCGAGGAGGTCGCCGAGCATCACGCGGCGGGCCTGTTCCGCAAACGAGCCAAGCGATGAGACACGAGTGGCCGCGTCGCGTGGCCGCGTTGACGCAACTGCGCGTCGACGACATCAACGTGCCCGAGTTGTCGCGCGACGAGGATCACCACCTGCGTCGCGTGCTGCGCGCGCGCGAGGGCGAGGAACTCGTCCTCTGCGACGGTCGTGGTTCCTGGCGCTTCGCGAAGGTGGCCGCCGCCGGCCTCGCGGACGTGGGCGAGGTGTTCCTCGACGCGCCCACGCCCACGACGACGCTCTACCTGGCTCCCCTCAAGGGTGAACGCGGGGAGTGGGCCGTGGCCAAGGCCACCGAGGTCGGGGTCAGCGAGATCGTGCCGCTGGTGAGTGAACGCGTGGCCCAGAAGTTCCGTGGTGAGGCTCGCGACAGGGTCGTGAGCCGGTGGCGACGTGTCGCGGTCGAGACCGCGGGCCAGTGCCGCCGCAGCTACGACCTGGTGATCGCCGACCCCGTGACGCCCGCTGAGGTGCCCGCGCACGTGGCGGTGGCCGACATGTCCGGCAGTGGGGACTGGCGCGGGGTCACGAGCGTGGCGGTGGGTCCCGAGGGTGGCTGGTCCCGCGACGAGTGGGCGTCGACGCGTCGACGCGTCTCGCTCGGGCCCAGCGTCCTACGAGGGGAAACGGCGGCCGTGGTCGCCGGCGCGCTCGTAACGTTCACCAATGGTTCATGGGGATTTACCCTGGGGGGTGCGCCAAATGAGTAATGATGAGAGCAACACATGACTGAGTGCCTCTTCTGCAAGATCGTCGCTGGCGAGATCCCCTCCACACCGGTGGCCCAGAGCGAGACCTCGTTGGCGATCCGCGACATCGATCCTCAGGCGCCGGTGCACGTGCTCGTGATCCCCAAGGCGCACGTCACCAGTGCCGACCACGTACCCCTCGATCACGGCGGTGTGGTGGACGACCTAGTACTGCTCGCGCAACGCGTGGCCGAGATCGAGGGCGTGCGCGAGAGCGGCTACCGTCTCGTGATGAACGTGGGCGTCGACGCGCAGATGACGGTGCCGCACCTGCACCTGCACGTGCTCGGCGGAAGAAAGATGGAGTGGCCCCCCGGATGACCTTCGATGCCGCGGCCGACGAGGCCCTCATGGCGACCACCTTCGTACCTAACACCCACCTGATGTCGGGTTTGCTCGGACCGCGCGACGAGCACCTGCGCGTCATCGAGCGCTCCTTCCCGCACTCCAAGATTCGCGTGCAGGGCAACCAGATCACGGTGGCCGGCCCCGACGCGGCGACGGTGCTGCGGTTGTTCGATGAATTGGTGCTGGTGCTCGAGAGCGGGCAGTCGCTCGATCCCGTGAAGATCTCGCGCACCGTCGACATGGTGGCCGACGACCTGCGGCCCTCGGAGGTCCTGCGACACGAGGTGGTGCGCGGCGCCAAGGGCAAGGCGATCCGTCCCTCGACCGCTGGTCAAAAGCGCTACACCGACGCCATCGAGAAGTCGATCATCACCTTCGGCATCGGCCCCGCCGGTACCGGCAAGAGTTACCTCGCCGTCGCCGCCGCGGTGCAGGCGTTGCACCGGCGCCAGGTGCACCGCATCGTGCTGACGCGCCCGGCCGTCGAGGCCGGCGAGCACCTCGGTTTCCTGCCCGGTGACCTCATGGCCAAGGTGGACCCCTACCTGCGACCGCTCTACGACGCGCTCTACGACATGGTCGGACCCGACGGGGCCCAGCGCCTCATCGCCAACGGCACCATTGAAGTGGCGCCGCTGGCCTTCATGCGCGGACGCACCCTCAACGACTCCTTCATCATCCTCGACGAGGCCCAGAACACCACGCCCGAGCAGATGAAGATGTTCCTGACGCGTATCGGCTTCAACGCCAAGGCCGTCGTCACCGGCGACGTCACCCAGGTCGACCTCAATGGCAAGCCCTCGGGCTTGGCGTCCATCGAGAACATCCTCGGACGCATCGACGACATCTCTTTCGTGCACCTGGGCGCCAAGGACGTGGTGCGCCACCGCATCGTGGCCGACATCGTGGCCGCCTACGACCGCCACACCAACTGATGATCGATATCTACGCCGCCGACGAACAAGGTGACGTCACGGTCGACCTCGAGCGCTGGAGCGAACTCTGCCGCCAGGCGCTGATCGAGGAGGGGGTGCGCGGACTGGCCGAGGTGTCGCTCATCTTCACCGGCGAGGCCGCGATGGGCGAGCTCAACGAGCAGTTCATGGGCAAGCGCGGACCGACCGACGTCTTGTCCTTTCCCATCGACGCCGAACCCGAACCCACGGGTCGAGTTCCCGACGCCGGCGGGACCGGACCGGGCGAGACTCCCACGGCCGACATCCCCCAACTGGTGGGGGACATCGTGATCTGTCCCGCCGTGGCCGCGCGCAACGCGATCGAGCACGGGTGCTCCTTCGAGGACGAAGTGGCGCTCCTGGTGGTGCACGGGGTGTTGCACCTGCGTGGTTGGGACCACGTGGTCGACGAGGAGGCCGAGCGGATGGAGGCGCGCGAGCAGGAACTGCTCAGTCGCCACTACCGCTCGAACGCGACGTGATCGGGGCCGTCTGGACCGGGACGGACAGCGCCCTCGCCTCGACGGTCGTAGTGCTGTTGTTGCTCTCGGGTTTCTTCGCCATGGCCGAGACGTCACTGGTGCGAATGAACAAGAGCCGGGCGCGCTCGTTGAAGGAGCAGTCCCGGCGCGGCTCCTCGGCCCTCGTCGCGCTGGCCGAGGCTCCGGAGAAATTCCTCAACCCCCTGCTTCTGCTCGTCCTGATCTGTCAACTGGTCTCGGCCACCATGGTGGGCGTGCTGGCGTCGCGACTCTTCGGCGCGGCGGGACTGTTGATCTCGACGGTCGGTGAGGTCGTCGTCATCTTCGTCATCTTCGAGGCGATCCCGAAGAACTTCGCCGTGCAGCACCCGGACTCCTCGGCCCTGGCGACCGCGCCGGTGGTGGCGGCGCTGCTCAACTTCTGGCCCATCAAGTGGTTGTCCAAACTGCTCCTCTCGGTCGCCCAGGGCGTCATTCGCCTGTTCTTCGGCGGCGGCACCGGCGTGACGCGCATGACCGAGGACGAGGTGCTCGCGATGGCTGACGTCGCCCACGAGGACGAGGCGATCGAGAGTGACGAGCGCAACTTCATTCGCAGCGTCATTGAATTCGGCGACACGATCGTGCGCGAGGTGATGGTGCCGCGCATCGACATGGTCGACGTCGCCGCGCAGTCGAGCGTGCGCTCGGCACTCGAGACCGCCATCGAGACGGGCCGTTCACGCCTACCCGTGCTGGGCGAGAGCGTGGACGACGTGGTGGGCATCGTCAACCTGCGCCACCTGGCCGGACTGGTGGCCGACGGCAAGGGCGAGGAGATGGTGCGCGATCACATGGGCGAGGCGTCCTTCGTGCCCGAGACCAAGCGGGTGGCCTCGTTGCTCACCCAAATCCGCCAGGGCACCAGCCACCTCTTCGTGGTGGTCGACGAATACGGCGGCACGGCGGGTCTGGTGACCCTGGAGGACATCCTCGAAGAACTCGTGGGCGAGATCACCGACGAGTCCGACCTGCCCCAGGACGACGACGTCGAGATGATTGAGGGCACCGGCCTCGTGGTGAGCGGGCGACTCAATATCGACGACGTGAACAACGAGTACGAACTGGACCTGCCCAAGGACGGCTGGGATACCGTGGGCGGTCTGGTGCTGGACCTCGCCGGCGGCGTACCCGCCCAGGGCGACGTGTTCGAAGTCGACGACTACGCGCTGACCGTCGTGCGCATGGACGGACGACGGATCGAAGAAGTTCTCATCGAGAAGTTAGGTGACCAATGACCCGTTCCGGATTCTGCGCCATCATCGGGCGACCCAACGTGGGCAAGTCCACGTTGGTGAACCAGGTGGTGGGCACCAAGGTGACCATCACCTCGGCCAGTCCCAACACCACGCGCAACGCCATCCGCGGCATCCTCACCGAGGGGGGGGTGCAGGTGGTCTTCGTCGACACCCCGGGCATCCACCGTCCCAAGACCGGACTGGGCAATCGACTCAACGAGACCGCTCGCGCCTCGGTGGACGGCGTCGACGTGATCATGGCCGTGGTCGAAGCCGGCAAGGCCATCGGGCCCGGCGATCGCAACGTGATCGCCACGATGCTCGACAAGTGTCGCCACCGCGACGGGCCCCAGGGCGTGGTCGTCGTGAACAAAATGGACAAGACCGGGCGCGACGCCATCGCCGCGCAGTTGATGGCCGCGCACGAGGCCGTCACGCTCATCGCCGAAGAGAAGTCCATGGCCGACGCCGCCACGCGCGTGGAGTACTTTCCGGTGTCGGCCAAGTCCGGCGCGGGCACTGAGGAACTAATCGCCTTCGTGCGAGCGCAGATGCCCGAGGGCGAATACCTGTTCCCCGAGGACGAGGTCTCCGACGTGCCCGAGGCCATGTGGGTGGCGGAACTGGTGCGCGAACAACTCGTGCGCAAGACCAAGCAGGAGCTGCCCCACAGCATCCATTGCCGGGTCATCGAGTTCGAGTGGCCCCACATCCTGGTCGAGATCCTCGTCGAGCGCGAGTCGCAAAAGGGCATGGTCATCGGCAAGGGTGGACAACTCTTGAAGGACGTCGGCATCGCCGCGCGTCGTCAACTCCCCGAGGGATGTTTCCTCGAGCTCAAGGTCTCGGTCGAGCCGGGTTGGCAGAAGCGCGACGACGTGATGGACCGCTTCGGTCTCTAGCCCGGCACCACGACGCCCGGGGCGACCCCGGCGTCGGGTCCCGCCAGGGTCGTCGCTACGTCGCGGGCGGCGACCTTGCTCGAACGTAGCGCGATGAACGTCGCGACGACGAGCACCACCACGGCGGCCACGACCAGCGCGTCGTCGGGAACGTCGACGTACTTGAGGCCACTCAGCAGCGCCAGTCCCCCGAGGTAGGGGCGCAGCGCCCGGGTGAAGGAGCGCGCCGAGAGCAGCGAACCCAGCACCACCGCCGGCACCGAGCCCACGATGATCGACGCGGTGAGCGCGAACTGGACGTGGCCGAAGAGCAGCGTCCCGATGGTCGCGGCGCCGGTGAGGGGGATCGACTGGGCGAGGTCGGTGCCGACGAGTTGGTCGGTGCGCAGGTGGGGATAGATGAGCAGGAGCATGACGATGATGAGCGAGCCCGCGCCCACCGAGGTGAGGCCCACCATGAGGCCGCCGAAGGCCCCCACCGCGACGATCAACGTGCGATTGATCCGCAGCGCCCCCTCGGCCACCTCCCGGGTGGGGAAGAAGGCGCGCGTGATCATCGCCGCGGCCCCCACCAACAGCGCCACGCCCAAGACCACTCGCAGGTGGTGCTCGGCGACCGGGGTCGATCCAAAGAGGTGCATCACGTACGTCCCCACAATCGCCGCCGGCACCGACCCGTAGCAGAGGTAACGCACCAGGCGCGGCTGGATGGTCTTGTGGTGCCAGTGGACCGCGACGCCCAAGGGCTTCATGAAGAGCGCCGCGATGAGGTCCGAGGAGATCGCCGCCGAGGGTGCGACGCCGAAGAGCAGGACCAGCATCGGCGTCATGAGGGCGCCGCCGCCCATGCCGGTGAGTCCGACGAGAAAGCCCACGACGACGCTGCCGAGGACGAGGGCGAAGTTCAAGTGCACGCGCGATACCTCACTGGCGGTACTTCACTAGAAGGGGGGAACTCTAACTATTATTACTAGTGAAATAATAGCAGATTAGGGTTCTCGCGCGACGTCGGGGATATCGGCTCGCAGCGCGCGCAGGAAATCCGTGACCTCACCCTGGTCGCGGGTGCGCCTCATCGCAGGGAGCTTCTTGAACAGGAGCGACTTGTAGCGCGCTTCGGCCAGGCGCGTGTCGAGCACCGCCACGACCCCGCGGTCGCTACGGTTGCGGATCAGTCGGCCGACGCCCTGGGCGAGGAGCATCGTCGCGCGCGGCAGGTCGACGTCGAAGAACGGATTGCTCGATCGCTCCTGGCGGGCCTTGAGGAGCGGGTCGTTGGGCACGCTGAAGGGCAGGCGGTCGATGGTGACCAACGACAACGAGTGTCCCGGGACGTCGATGCCCTGCCAGAAACTCGTCACCGCGAACAGACTCGCCTCGGCGGAGTCGCGAAAGAGCTCGATGATGCGCTGACGTGACAGGGTGCCCTGCACCAACACCGTGGTCTCGATGCGCTCCTCGACGGCCTCGGCGACGCGATTCATCACCGCGCGGTTCGTGAAGAGCGCGAGGGTGCGCCCGCCGGCGGCGGTGATGAGGGTGACGAGTTCGTCGATGATGGCTCGCTCGGCCCCGCTCTCGTTGCGCCCGGGAAAGCCCGCGGGCACGTAGAGCAGCGAGTTGTGCGCGTAGTCGAAGGGACTGGCGAAGTTCTCGATACGCACGTCGTCCAGACCCAGTTGCGACGGCAGGCTGTCGGGGATGGTGGCACTGGTGAGCACCGCCGTGACGTCGCCCCAGAGTTCGTCGTGCAGGCGCGGACCGACGTCGACCAGGTTGATCTCGAGGTCGACCTCCTTGTCGCGGCGCGCCAGGTACAAGATCTCGCCCTTGGCCGGGTGCGCCACGCGCGCCAGGTCGTTGCTGAGGTGCACGCCGGGACCCAGCGTGCGGATCTTGCGCGCCTCGTCCTCGGCCCCGGAGGTCTGGACCGAGCGGATCGCCTCGATCAGCCGAGTCACCAGCGCGCTCGCGGTCTCGACCTCACGCTGGGCGTCGGGGCCGAGTCCGGTGAGTTCCTGGGTGTCGTACTGGATTTCGAGGATCGTCGCCAGGCGATCGGCGCTGGCGCTCAGGTCCGTCGCGGACTCGGCGAACTGGGGGCCGACGAGAGGTTTCGCGACTTGGGCGAAGGCGCGTAGGCGTCCGGCATTGAGCGAGGTGCCCAGCAGCGAGGCGAAGATGTCGAGCACCTCGTGGGCCTCGTCGAAGACGACGTAGTCGTGCGCGGGCAGCAGCATGGAACCCGACGCCAGGTGGGCGGCGTAGAGGTGGGTATTGACGATGACGATGTTGCTCTCGGCGGCGCGGTCCTTGGCGAGTTCGTGGAAACAATTGTGGCCCTGGGGGCACTGCGCGCGGCCCAGGCATTCCTGGGGAGTCACCGAGAGTCCGCGCCAGGCGCGCGGGTCGATCTCGAAGCTGAGCTCGTCGCGGTCGCCGGTCGCGGTCTCGTCGGCCCAACGAAGGACCCGCCTCATCTGGTCGGCCACGCCCTTGGGCACGCTGGTGCCATCATCGAAGCTCAGTTGGCCGCCGGCGTTGGCCTGGGCCCGGTTGCGGCACAGGTAGTTGTTCTTGCCCTTCAACACCGCGACCTTGGTGCGCGCCGCCACCGCCGCCACCGTGGGCGCGTCCTTGGAGGCCAGCTGGTCCTGGAGGTTCTTGGTGGCCGTCGCGATCACCACGCGATGTCCGCTCATCGCCGCGGGAATCAGGTAGGCGAGCGACTTGCCGACTCCCGTGCCCGCCTCGATGACCGCGTGTTCGTGGCGCGAGAAGGCCCGGGCGACGGCCGCGACCATCTGGCGCTGGCCCTCGCGGCTCTCACCGCCACCGGGGAGGTGTTCGGTGATCTGGTCGAGCAGGGCGAGCGCCCGGTCGACGTCGATGTCGACGAGGTCCTCGCCGAGCTGGATGCCGGACTCGGAGTCCGCCTCGAGGTCGGGCGACTCGTCGTCGGGGTCAAAGCTTTTCACGTGTCGACGTTAATTGGCGCGGGCGTGGCGTAGTTAAAGCCTGGTTAAAGCGTCGCCGACTTCTTATCTTCACGAACTAAGTTCGTTCTGTGCCCGACCCTCGTCCTACGCCGATTCCCGCGAATTTGGACATGCGATCGATCCCTCACCACGTGGGGGTCGTCATGGACGGCAACGGCCGCTGGGCCACGCGCCGGGGTTTGCCGCGCACCGAGGGCCACGGGGCGGGCGAGAAGGCCCTGGTGGATACGGCCTACGGGGCCCTGGCCCTGGGCGTACGGGCCCTGACGGTCTACGCCTTCTCCACCGAGAATTGGCGCCGACCCGTCGACGAGGTGCGTTACCTGATGAATTTCAATCGCGGACTCCTCGAACGGCGCCAGCACGAGTTGCACACCGAGGGCGTGCGCATCACCTTCTCCGGTCGCCGCGACTGGCGCGTGCCGCGCGGGGTGCTCTCTCGCATGGACGAAGCCGCCGAACTCACCCGGCACAACAAGGTCATGACGCTCAACATCGCCTTCAACTACGGGGGGCGCGCTGAGATCGTCGACGCCGTCAAGCGTCTGATCGAGGAGGGCGTGTCGGCCACGAAGGTGGACGAGAAGGCCATCCGCGAACGTCTCTACCACCCCGAACTACCCGATCCCGACCTGGTGGTACGGACCTCGGGGGAGTTTCGCACCTCCAATTTCCTCCTGTGGGAGATGGCCTACTCCGAACTCGTCTTCACCGACGTGCTCTGGCCGGACTTTCGTCGCGAGGACCTCTACGCGGCGATCGCGCAGTACCAGCAGCGCGAGCGCCGCTTCGGGGGCGTGGATTCGTGAGGTTCACCAGGGCGACGGCCGTGGTCGTCGTGGCGATCTACGTCTTCTTGTGGGTGCTCGCGCTCAACGGCGCCTCGAACATGGTCCCCCTGCTCGCGGTCCCACTGGTGCTGGCGGTACTGGTGGCCTTCGGGGTGTGGCTCAATCGCTTCATGGGCATCACGCCGCGTCAACAGCACTTTGAGCCCCGACGCGGCGACGCCTCGTCGGCCCCGGCGGCGCCGAGCGCGCCCACCGAGACGGGCGGCGATCAGGGTGCGACACCACCGGCCCCGTGAGCGCGACACCCAAGGAGCTGGCCGATGAGGCCGTCGTGCTGCGGACCTATAAGTCGGGCGAATCCGACCGGGTCGTCGTCTTGTGGACGCGACACCACGGCAAGTTGCGCGCCCTCGCCAAGGGGGTGAGAAAGACGTCGAGTCGCATGGGCGGATCACTCGAGCCCATGGGGCACGTCAAGGTCGATCTCATCAAGGGGCGCGGTGAACTCTTCATCACCAAGAACGTCGCGCACCTCGAGCGCATGTCCAACTTGCGCAGCGACTACCAGCGCATCGCGGCGGGACTGGCCGTGGTCGAGGTCATCGACGCCATCCCCACTGACGAGTCCGCCGACGAGGGTATCTTCGAGATGTTGGTGCGGGTGCTGCGCACCCTGGACAACACTGACTTTCACCCCGAACTCGTCGCCGCGTCCTTCTTCTTCAAACTCCTGGCCTACGACGGCTCCGAGCCGGTGGTGGACCACTGCGTCACTTGTGCGTCGCCGGGCCCCCTCGTGGCCTTCAACGCCGAGGTGGGCGGGACGCTCTGCGTGAACTGCCGATCGGGCAGCGCCCTCAGCGCCGACGCACTGATGCTCATTCGCCGCATCCTCGGCGGCGATCTCGCCAGCGTCCTGCGCGAGGACGCTCCACCGGGATCGGGCGAGGTGATGTCGCTCTCGCACGACGCGATTGAGGCCCACTTCGGCAAACGCCTCACGGTGTCGCGTTCGACCGCACCCCTGGCGCCGCTGCGCACCCCACCGTTGCCCTGACGCGATACCCCAGCGCCGGGGGGCGCCGTGTGCGAGCCACGAGGGTCCGTGGCGGCCACCTCGCGCCCAGGTGGGAGACTGGTGGGCATGAGACGAATGATCCCCCACTTCCTGCTGGCCGCGATGAGCGCGCTGGCGATCCTCGCGCTGGTGCTCAGCGTGGGCTCGGCGCAGAGGATCTCGTCCTTCGCCACGCCCGCACCCGGTGAGGCGAACGTCGTCGCGAGCTTTCACGCCGTGGTGCAGCGTTCGCTCAACGCGTCGAGCTTCACCGTCGATCACGCGCTTAACTACCAGGCACCCGACCGCACCGCCACCATCGCCACCGGCGCCGCGGCGGTGGCGGCGCCCCAGAGGGTGATTGGCCAGCGCGTGTATCTCATGTTGGGCATCGACGCCCGGGGCGTCGCGCAGTGGGGAACGGGAGCGCTGAGTCACCAGGCCGACCAGTTCTACGGTCCCACTCGCGCCACCCAGGAGTTCTCCATGCTGCTCGGCGACAACAGCGTCGTGCGCGCGGGCACCGGCTACATCGTGAAACAAGTGGTGCCCGCCGACTACATCTCCTCGGGCAATCCGGGTCAGTTGCTGATCACCTACACGCTCACCGTCGCCGGGGGATACGTCACGGGAGTGACGGCGCTGCTGCACGGCTGGGTGACGATCCCCGTCCAGAACCAGGCCGGTCACCTCACCTGGACGCGCGTGAACGGTTACCAGTCGCCCGAGAGCACCTACACCGACTACGGCACCGTGGCGCGCATCGTCGCGCCGCCCTCGGCGCAGACCTCGCCCCTGACCCTCTGCTCCGACGGCACGTACGCGCTGGTGCACCAGGGCCACGGCGTGTGCTCGATCTACGGCTAGGCGCGATTTCGCCCATCGTGGGCACAACGCCGCGCCGCCTGATAGAACGGGCTCTGTCGTCACATGAGTGATGGCGTGCTGCACGCAGTCGACAGTCAGTCGCTGGCGACTCGCCCGACCAAGGGAATGCGATGTCTGGAGCCATGCATGTAGTCACACGGGCACGAATGCTCGTCGTGAGTTCGCTCGTCGCGGGAGCCCTCCTGGTCCCACTGGGCGTGTCGACGCCACCAGCGGGCGCCCTTCCCAATGCGGCCTTCTGTAGGGCCGTCTTCTCCTGGGCCACGCACCCGATCCCGGGACCGAGCGTGGTGAGCGTCGCGAACTATCACTCGTGGGTCAAGGCGACACTGCCCTACTACGAGAGGATGGAGGCGAACGCACCCAACGCCACGACCAAGCAGATTCTCGGATTTGTTGTCACCGTCTTGAAGCAGTACGCGAATTCGACCAGCCTGAACAAGCTCGTGGTCTACGAGAAGCTCCACCACGCGCAGCTCCAAGATGACGTCAGGGTCCTGGTCGCCTCATTCCGGACTTGCGCGACGTCGGGTGTCATCACTTTTCCGTAATGACGGTCGGCGGGCCCCGACCACGCTGGGGGCGCGTGACCGCTAGAACGTAGGGGTGGTTTCGCCCGTCATCTTCTGGTTTCGTCGCGACCTTCGTCTCAGTGACAATCCAGCGTTGTGCGACGCGGTCCGCCAAGGTGAAGGTTCGCTCGTCGCGGTCTTCGTCATCGATCCCGCGCTGGCGGCCTCGGTGGGACCGGCGCGCGGCGCCTACCTGAGCGAGACTCTGCGGGCCCTGGACGCGTCCCTGGAGGGTCGCCTCGTCGTGCGTCGCGGTGACCCCGCAGCCGAGTTGAGCGACGTCGCGCGAGCGACCGGGGCCCGTCAGGTGATCGCGACCGAGGACTTCGCCCCCGCGGGTCGTTCACGCGACGCGCGCGTGCGGGAGGCTCTGGGACGAGTGGGCATCACCACGACGTTCCTCGACTCGCCCTACGTGGTGCGCCCGGGAACCGTGCGCACCAAGACCGGAACGCCCTGCAAGGTCTTCACCCCCTTTCGCCGCGGTTGGGAGAGTGAGCCCCTCGCCGAACCGCTCGCACGCGTGACGGGTGTGACGTGGGTGGGTGCGCCCAGTGTCGACGTGAGCGACGTCCGTGACGTCGTCGCGCGCCGGCGCCCGGAGTACTTCGCGGACTTGCCCGACGACGTGCCGCGCTTTGACGCGCGCGTCGGTGAGGAGGGCGCCCGCGCCACTCTGGAGGAATTCCTCGCGCACGTCGACGCCTACGCCGACACCCGCAACCTGCCCGGCGTCGAGGGCACGTCGCGCCTGAGCGCGCACCTGCACTTGGGCACCATCCACCCCCGCCAGGTGCTGGCCGCGACCAACGGCCCGAGTCGGGGGGCCGAGGTCTTTCGCTCCGAGATCTGCTGGCGCGAGTTCTACGCCGACGTGTTGTTCCACCACCCCGAATCCACTCGGCGCGAACTACAGCCCGCGATGGCGCACTTGCGCGTGGACCGCGACGCGGCGGCGCGCGAGCGTTTCCAGCGCTGGGCGCGCGGCGAGACCGGCTACCCCCTCGTCGACGCCGGCATGCGACAACTGCTCGAGGAGGGATGGATGCACAATCGCGTGCGCATGGTGTGCGCCTCGTTCCTCGTCAAGCACCTGCACCTCGATTGGCGTTGGGGGGCGGAGTGGTTCATGTGGCGTCTCGTCGACGGCGACGTCGCCAGCAACCAGCACGGCTGGCAATGGGCGGCGGGGACCGGGACCGACGCGTCGCCCTTCCACCGGATCTTCAATCCGACCCTGCAGGGCGAACGCTTCGACCCCGAGGGGCTCTACGTGCGCCGCTACGTGCGCGAGCTCGCCGACGTGGCCGCCCCCCAGTGCCTGCAACCCGGCGCGGGCGAGGGGCTCCTCGCGCCGACGGGTTATGTTGCACCCATGATCGATGCCGCGACGGAACGCACTGACGCGCTGGCGCGCTTTCACGAAGCGCGCGACGTCGCGCGCTCCTCGAGCTCGATGGGCCGCGTCGGGTGAGGGCCTTCGGCGTCTACGTCCACGTGCCCTTCTGCGCGCACCGTTGCGACTACTGCGCCTTCGCGACCTACGACGACCGTGACGAACTGCGCGACGAGTACGTCGCCGCGGTGCTCCAGGAGATCGCCGCGGAGGTGGCGGCGGGGATGGAACCCGCGACGTCGGTCTTCTTCGGTGGTGGCACGCCCTCGCGCCTCAGCCCCGAGCAGCTCGTCGCCATCCTGGCGGCCATCCCGCGCACCCGCGACGCCGAGGTGACCGTCGAGTGCAACCCCGAGGACGCGACCCTCGAACGGCTCCTCGCCTACCAGGCGGGGGGCGTGAACCGCATGAGTTACGGCGTGCAGTCAACCCAGCCCGCGGTGCTCGCCGACCTGGGTCGACGACACGGCATCATGGCCCACGAGGAGGTTGCGCGCGTCACCCACGCGGCGGGGTTCGCCACGTGGAACATGGACCTGATCGTCGGCTCGCGCGCCGAGTCCCTCGACGACGTGCGCGCGACGTTGCGCGACCTGCTCGAACTCGAGTTCGCGCCGCCGCACATCAGCTGCTACGCGCTGACCCCCGAACCGGCGACGCCGCTCGGGCGAGATCCTCGTCGCCACCCCGACGAGGACGAGACCGCCGACGCCTACGACCTGGTGGGCGCGACCCTGGAGGCGAACGGTTACGAGTGGGAGGAGATCTCGAACTGGGCTCGTCCGGGTCACGAGTGTCGCCACAATCACGTCTACTGGGACCACGACGACTACGTGGGCTTCGGTTCGGCGGCCCACTCGCACCGTCACGGGCGCCGCTACTGGAACGTGCGCACGCCCGAGCGCTACATCGCCATGGTGCGCGCCGGCGAACGCCCCCTCGGCGGCGAGGAGGTGCTCGACGAGTCGACCCAGGCCTTCGAGCGCGACTCGCTCGCGCTGCGCACACGTCGCGGGGTGCCCGTCGAGGCCTTCGCGTCCCTGGACGAGATCCGCCACCTCGTCAAGGTGGAGGGGAATCAGGTCACCTTGACGCCCCAGGCGCGACTGGTGGCCAATCAGGTGATCCTACGACTCAAGTCCTCGCCCTGAGCGGCGCAATTCGCCAACGGGGACGTCCGGTAGCCTTGGCGGATGGATTCAGCCACCGAAACCGACCCGGAACTCCTCGACAAGGTGATCAACCTGGCCAAGCGGCGGGGATTCATCTTCCCGTCCGCTGAGATCTACGGAGGGTTTCGCTCCACTTACGACTACGGCCCCCTGGGGGTCAACATGCTGCGCAACGTCAAGGCGCAGTGGTGGCGCGAGATGGTCCAGATGCGCCTCGACGTGGTGGGCCTCGACGCGGCGATCCTGGGTCCCCCCGCGGTGTGGGCGGCCTCGGGGCACCTCGAGACCTTCACCGATCCGCTGGTGGACTGTCGCAAGTGCAAGGAGCGCTGGCGCGAGGACAAGATCGACGGCGTCTGTCCGAACTGCGGCTCGACCGAGTTCACCGAGGCGCGCGCATTCAACTTGATGTTTAAGACCCAGGCGGGTCCGGTCGAGGGTGAGGGCGCGACGGCGTACCTGCGTCCCGAGACGGCCCAGGGCATGTTCACCAACTTCAACAACGTCCTCTCGACGATCCGCAAGAAGCCGCCCTTCGGCATCGCCCAGATCGGCAAGTCCTTCCGTAACGAGATCACGCCGCAGAACTTCGTGTTCCGCACGAGAGAGTTCGAACAGATGGAGATGGAGTACTTCGTGCCCCCCGCCGAGGCCGAGGAGTGGTACCGCTACTGGATCGACCAGCGCTTCAACTGGTACTTGAACCTGGGTATCCCCGCGGACAAGTTGCGCCTGCACGAGCACGCGAAGGAGGACCTCTCGCACTACTCGCGCGGCACGACCGACGTCGAGTTCGCCTACCCCTGGGGCTGGGACGAGCTCGAGGGCATCGCCAATCGCGGCGACTACGACCTCACTCAGCACTCCAACGCCTCGGGCGCCAAGCTCGAGTACTTCGACCAGGCTGCCAACGAGCGCTACACCCCCTACGTCATCGAGCCCGCCGCCGGCGCGACGCGCGCGATGATGGCCTTCTTGCTGGCGGCCTATCACGAGGACGAGGTCGAGGGCGAGACCCGTACCGTGCTGCGGCTCGATTGGCGACTGGCGCCCTATCAGGTGGCGGTGTTGCCGCTGTCGAAGAAGCCCGAGCTCGAGGGAGTATCTCACGAGGTGCTCGCTCAGTTGCAGCCGTACTTCGCCTGCGACTACGACGTGACCCAGTCGATCGGTCGACGCTATCGCCGTCAGGACGAGGTGGGCACGCCCTACTGCATCACGGTCGACTTCGACTCGCTCGAGGACCGCGCGGTGACGGTGCGCGACCGTGACACCACCGAGCAAGTGCGCGTGCCGATCGGTGAATTACTCGCCGACCTTCGTTCGCGCACGCACCAGCACTAGCGCCGTTCGCCGACCCCACTGGTCGGCGGGTGGCACGTGGTGCACGGTTCGCGTGCGCGCACAAAGCAATAGTCCGAGTGATGACGTCGCGAAACGTCATCACTCGGACTATCAGTGAGGATTCACCGGGTCATCCCTCGGCCTGAGCCGGAGATCCCCGTGGCTCCGGCTAGAGCTGAGCGCGCACCGCACCCGCCGGGAAGGCCTTGGTGTGGACGTTGAAGTAGTAGTCCGCCGGGTGGGCGAGAATCGCCTTGGCCACGGTGGGCGCGACCTTGACGCAGGGGGCGCTCATCGTCGTGGGATTGAACTTCGCGACGTTGAAGTAGACCACCACGCCACCATCGACGCCCTTGGCACCCTTGTGGATGTGGGCCATGGTGATGTCCTTCAGACCACTCGTGGTGATCAAGTAGCAGACCTCGTCGGTCTTGGCATTGATGGAGATCGTTCCCTTGGCGAAGGCCGAGGTCTTGATGCCCATGGCGTGGGTGACTCCGTGGCCCGTGGCGTCGACCTTGAAGGTGGTGGTCGTCGACTTGGGCGCAGCTTGAGCCATGACGGGGGTCACGACGGCAACGGCTGAAACGAGTGAAGCGGCAACAACTACATTTCGAATCTTCATGCTCTTCCTTATCTTTGTTGGGAGGTGGCGTAATCGCCGCGAAATAGCGTAGGGAGCAGGGAAAACTCCGCAGTCGGATTTACAACATATTTTTGTTGCAATTGGGTGACGTTAGGAGCGACGACTGCGCTCTCGCACGGGCGACGTTGGTCGTGTGTTCGTCGCCTCGCGCCACGCGTAGGCCGGCACGATCGTCGCCAGGGCGAAGGCGCCGCCCACCACGCAGGTACCGTTCCACCCGAAGCGGGCGAAGGCGGTGCCCGACAGCAGCGAGCCGAGCGCCGCGCCCGCGAAGTAGCACACCATGTAGATGCTGTTGACGGTGCTGCGCTGGCTGGGGGCGAGGGCGTAGATGATCGACTGGTTCGAGACGTGGATGCCCTGCGTACCGGCGTCGAGGATGATGGTGCCGGCCACGAGGGTCCAGACGTCGGTGCGCCCGAGGAAGAGCACCACGAAGCCCACGGCGATGAGTACGGCCGAGGATCGCGTCGCGAGGGCGCTGCGCCCCTGGTCGGCGAGGCGCCCAGCACCGTTGGCCGCGACGATACCCGCCATGCCGAAGAGGCCGAAGAGTCCGATGACCCCGCTGGAGTAGTGAAAGGGAGCACCCGAGAGGTGAAAGGCCAGAGTCGACCAGAGCACGCTGAAGGCGCCGAAGGCCGCCGCGCCGAACCACGCGCGTCGGCGCAACTGTGGTGTGCGGCGCAACAAGCTGAAGCCGCCGGTGAGCAGGTGACGATACTCGAAGCGGTCGCGCGGACGTTCCTGGGGGAGTACGAAGAAGAGCACGCCGCCAGTGACGACGAGTAGCCCCGATGACACCAGGTACACCCCACGCCAGCCAATGGCCTCGGAGATCGCTCCCGAGAGGGTTCGCGAGAGGAGCACCCCGCCCAGGAGCCCCGTCATGAGTTGGCCGATGACACGACCGCGCTGCGCGTCGGGGGCGAGGTCGGCGCCGAAGGGAATGATGATCTGCCCCGCGACCGAGGTGAGGCCAATCACCACGGTCAACGCCGCGAAGAGGGCGAAGGAGTGCACGAAGCTCGCCGCGGCCATGGTGAGTGCCGCGAGGAGGAAAACGCTGACGATGAGGTTGCGCCGTACGAAGAGGTCGCCCAGGGGCACGATGAAGAAGAGCCCGATCAGGTACCCCGTCTGGATCAGCGTGATCAGTAGCGACGTCGACGCGGTGGAGACGCGAAAACCACTGCGGACCTCGTGCAGCAGGGGCTGGAGGTAATAGAGGTTGGCGACGATGATCCCGATGGCGCTCGCCATCACGACGACCAGCGAGGGGTTGAGGCGCTGTTCGGTGCTACTCATAGCGGGGCCGCGAGCCTCAGGCGACTTTTTTGTACTTCGCGGTGGCGAGGGGGCCCAGGAGGGCGATGAGTCCGACCGACCACAGGATCGCCACCCAGATGGAATTGCCGGCGCTGGGCACGAGGGGGTTGGCGCCATCCATGAGGTAGCGCACCGCCTTGGTGACTTCGCTCACCGGTTGGTACGTGGCGAAGGGCTGGAGCCAACCCGGCATCGACGACACTTGCACGAAGATGCCCGAGGCGAAGGTCAGGGGGAAGATGAGCGGGAACGTCATGGCCTGGGCGGCCTCGGAATTCGGCGCGGCCAGCCCGACGTAGGCGAACCCCCACGAGAGGCAGTAGGCGAACAGCAGCGTGATGAGGCAGGCGAAGATGTAGTTGACGACGCCGCCGTGGGGACGAAAGCCCACCGCGAAGCCGACCAGGGTGATGATGACCAGTACCAGGATGTTGCGCCCGAGGTCCGAGACCGTGCGCCCCGCCAGCACCGCCATGCGCGCCATCGGCAGGGCGCGGAAGCGTTCGATGAGTCCGCGTTGCAAGTCCTCGGCCAACCCGATCGCGGTACCGACGGCGCCGAAGATCGTCGTCTGGACGATGATGCCCGGAATCAAGTAGTTCACGTAGCCGCCCGGTGCGTTGACCGTGATGGCCCCGGCGCCGAAGATGTAGCGAAACAACAGGACGAACATGATGGGCTGCAAGACCGAGAAGACCAGCGCGGTCGGGATACGCACGATCGCCAACATGTTGCGCCGCGCGATCGTCAACACGTCGCTCACCGCCCAACGCAGACTGCTCTTGGCGGCGTGGACCGTCTCGGGGGCGATGGTCATTGGGCGCGGGCCTTTCGCTTGGTGGTCACGACGTCACTGTTAGGGGCGGTCTCGTCCTCGGTCTTGTGACCGGTCAGACTGAGGAACACGTCATCGAGACTGGGCTCGCGCAGCGTCAGTCCCGCGAGGGTGATGGCGGCGGCGTCGAGTCGGCGCAGGGCGTCGGCCGCGGCGGCCGGCCCCCCTTCGACGGTGAGTTCGACGACCGTTCCTTCGACGTTGGCCGGTTTGGCCGAGACGCTGCGAATCAGTTCCACGCCGCGCGCGGCGTCGCCCGTGGTGTGAAAGGTGAGTGAGAGCACCGTCGCCCCGAGTCGGGTCTTGAGTTCCTGGCTCGTGCCCTCGGCGATGATCGCTCCCTTGTCGAGGACGACCAGCTGCTTGCAGAGTCGGTCGGCCTCCTCGAGGTACTGAGTGGTCAGCAGCACCGTGGTGCCCCCCTCGACGAGATTCTCGATGATGGTCCACAGGTCCTGGCGGCTCTGGGGATCGAGCCCCGTGGTGGGCTCGTCGAGGAACAAGATGGGGGGGTTGGCCACGAGGGCGGCGCCGAGGTCGAGTCGGCGTCGCATGCCGCCCGAGTAGGTCTTGACGTTACGGTTGGCGGCGTCGGAGAGACCGAACTCTCCGAGCAGCTCCTTGGCGCGTGCGATGACGTAGGACTTCTCTAGGTGATTGAGCGAACCGATCATGCGCAGGTTCTCCAAGCCGGTGAGGTTCTCGTCGACCGTGGCGTACTGACCAGCCAGTCCGATGCGCCGACGCACCTCGTCGGGGTGCTTGACGACGTCGAAGCCGTCGACCGTGGCGCTGCCCGAGGTGGGCGAGAGGATCGTGGAAAGGATGCGCACCATGGTGGTCTTGCCTGACCCGTTGGGCCCGAGCAATCCGAAGACCTCCCCACGCGGCACCTGCAGACTCACGCCCTTGAGGGCCTGGACGTCGCCGTCGTTGAAGGTACGGACGATCGCGTGGGCTTCAACGGCGAAATCGGACATGGTGCGAAGTCTAGGGTCCGCCCCGAATCTCGCGCCGCCAATAATCGACCGCGCAACCTGTACTTTCTTACTATGGCAATATCCGAGGCAGAGATCGCACAAGTGCGCTCCGCCACGGACATCGTGGCCCTCATCACCGAGTACGTGGCCCTCAAGAAGTCGGGTCGTCGCTGGCAGGGCCTGTGCCCCTTCCACGCCGAGAAGTCGCCGTCGTTCTCGGTCAACGCCGAGGAGGGGCGCTACTACTGCTTCGGGTGTCGGGTCTCGGGGGATCAGATCACCTTCGTGCGCGAGATGCAGCACCTGGACTTCGTCGAGGCGGTGCGGGTATTGGCGGACCGCGCCGGCATCCAACTGCACGAAGACGACGCCTCGGCTCCGGCGCGCAAGGAGCGCCAGGAGTTCCTCGCCGCGATGGACCAGGCGGTCTCGTGGTACCACGAACGGCTGCTGCACGGGCCCGACGCGCGCCCGGCTCGCGACTACTTGCGCAGCCGTGGCATCTCGGGCGACGTGGCGCGCCAGTTTCACTTGGGCTGGGCCCCCGACGAGTGGGACGCGCTCTCGACCTCACTGTCGCTGTCGCAGAAAGTCCTCGAGGGGACCGGGTTGGGCTTCGTCAACAAACGAGGGCGTCGCCAGGACGCCCTGCGGGCCCGACTGATCTTTCCCATCTTCGACTCCGCGGGCAAGGCCATTGCCGTGGGCGGACGCGTCCTGCCCGGGGCGAGCGAGGACCCCGACGGGTACCGCCAGGCCAAGTACAAGAATTCGCCCGAGACGCCGATCTACTCCAAGCGTCGCACGCTCTACGGGTTGAACTGGGCCAAGGACGACATCATCAAGTCCGGGGAGATCATCGTCTGCGAGGGCTACACCGACGTGATCGCCTGCTTCCAGGCGGGACTGGCGCGCGCGGTCGCGACATGTGGCACCGCGCTCGGCGAGGAGCACTTTCGCACCATGCGTAATTTCGCCCAGCGCATCGTGCTGGCCTACGACGCCGACGCCGCGGGACAGAGCGCCGCGGCCAGTGTGTACCAGTGGGAGCGACAGCACGAGGTGGACGTCTTCGTCGCCAAATTGCCGAAGGGCTCGGACCCGGCCGAACTCGCCCAGCGCGATCCGTCGGCCCTCGTCGAGGCCATCGCCGCCGCGGTGCCCTTCCTACAGTTCCGCCTCGATCGCGTCCTTGACGCGGCGAACCTCGCCACGGCCGAGGGGCGCGCGCGTAACGCCGAAGTCGCGATTCGGGTGCTGGCCGAGCACCCCAGTGACCTGGTTCGCGACCAGTACCTCTTGAAGGTGGCCGACGCCCTGCGACTCGACCTGGCCACGTTGCGCCCGCGCGTCACCGAGTTGGTGCGCAACCCGCAGGCGTCGCGCGAGACGCTCGAGGTGCGCCCCGCGCAAGCGCGCGTGAGCGGTCCCCTACCCCGACCCGGTCTCGAAGCGCTGCGTCTGAGCATCCATTTCCCTCACGACGTCCAGGATCGCTTCATCGAGGAGTACTTCGTCAACGACGTGCAGCGCGAGATCTTCCACGGTCTCTCGACCGGTCAGAGCGTGTCCGAGGTCGTCGACCACCTGCGCCGTCACGGCGAGGAGGACGCCGCCGACGTGCTGAGTGAACTGGCCGTCGACGAACTCGATCGCGAGTACACCCTCGACGACGTGTCCGCGGTCGTGGCGCAGTTGCTGCGCGCTTCGGTGGCGGCTGAACTGCGAGAAATCGAGCGCGAACTACGTCGTGGCGACATCGCCCCCGACGTCGCCATGGCGACGATCACCGACGTCAAGGAACGTCTGGCGTTGCTCGATTCGCCCCAGGCGCCCACCGCGGAGGCGGACCTGCGCGCGTGGTTGATCACGCGATCCGCACCCAATGCCTAGTCGAACCCGCACCGTCGGCGGCTTGAGCATGCTCAAGCCCCTCTCGCTCGAGGAGGAGCGCGCCCTGTTGCCGGTGATCACCCGTGGGCGTGCAGCCGCGCGTCGACTCGAGGCGGGCGACCTGGACGTGACGACCACGCGGGCGCTGCGTCGCGAACGAGAGGAGGGCCAGCGCGCGGAGTCCACCTTGTTGCGCGCGACCTGCGGGTTGGTTCGCCTGCGCGTGACCGAGCGCGGGTACCGCTTCGGCAATGACGAACTCGAAGCCGCCGGCGTCGAGGGACTGGTCAACGCGTTGAACCGCTTCGACCCCGCGAAGGGACACCGCTTCTCCACGTACGCGAACTACTGGATCATGAAGTTGGTCAACCAGGCGATCCGTCAACAGGTCGGGTTGAGCGAATCGGAGATGGAGCACGTCTTGCACTTGCAGAAGTTGTTGCGTAGCGACCTCGCCAAACGCTTCTCCACCCGCGAGATCGCCGCGGCGCTGGGGGTCTCGCTGGCCAAGGCGCGCGAGATCGTGCAGATGAATCACGACGTGATCAATCGCCGATTCGAGACCGGTGACTTCGATCGGGGACTCGAGGCGCGCCCCTCGCCCGACGTCAACGAGGCGCCGCACTGGGTGATCGAAGAACTGCAGCGCCTCTGCGGCGAGGACTTCGACGCCTTCTGGCAGTACGTGTTTCGAACGATGTCGATCGAGGAGATCGCCAAGACCAAGGGCATCTCGCGTCAGGCGATGAGTAAGCGACTGGCCAAGTGGCGAAGGGTCGTGCGCGAGAGTGCCGAAGCCACCAGGCTCCAGGAGTGGTTCGACCAGCAGTAGGGCGGACGAGTCGAGGGGGCCGCAGTGCTAGTGTTGCCTTGCCCTCGGGTGCATTCCCAGATAGCTCAATTGGCAGAGCAAGCGACTGTTAATCGCTAGGTTGCAGGTTCGAGTCCTGCTCTGGGAGCCAGTGTGAAGTGACGCGCCGCGTGAACCGAGGACTCCGTGGTGCCGATCACCGTGGGGCGCGAGCGCCCACGCCAGCGAAGTGCAGGGCCTCTCGCACGACGTGGCCGACTCGGGTAGTGCCGCGGTGCGAACGTCGCCGAGCAACCTCACGCAACGTCACACCCTCGCGCGCGTATCGGGCATGATGTTCTCAACGAAGGAGGGGTGGATGGCTTTTTGCACCAAGTGCGGTACCGAGTCGTCGCCGGGCCAGCGCTTCTGCGTGGTCTGCGGTTCGCCGCTGCCCGTTGAACCCGTGACACCCGCGACCGCGGACTCTCCGGACTCTCCTGAGTCGCCGCGCGCGCCCAGCGGCGCGACGGCGTGGACCCCGGCGCCACCACTGAGTGCGCAGGACGTGCAGCACCTCGTCTCGTCGCACGTGCACGTCGGCTTCGCCAGCGAACCGCCGCTGCAGGGGCGCCTCACGATTCTCCTTCGCGTCGTCATGGCGATTCCGTTACTGATCTGGAGCACCATGCTCTCGGTGGCCGCGTTGGTCGCGGTCGTGCTCTCGTGGTTCGCCGCCCTGGTCACCGGGCGAGTGCCCGCGGGTCTCCAAGAGTTCAACACCTCGGTGCTGCGTTACGTCACCGAGGTGCAGGCCTACGCGTCGGTCCTGGTAGCGCGCTGGCCCGGTTTCTCCCTGTCACCGGGTCCGACCCCGCAGGTGTCGCTACGGATCACGCCGTTCCCACTCAATCGCGCGGCGGTCCTGTTTCGTTACTTCTTGATGCTGCCCGCGAGCGTGGTGCTCTTCGCGGTGGATTTCGCTTCCTACCTGCTCAGCGTCGCGGTGTGGATCAGCGCCCTGATACTGCGCCGACCCGCCCGACCGCTCTATCAGGCGCGCCTGCTCTGTCTTCGCTACAGCACCCGCTTCGTCGCATACGCCTTCATGCTCACCCCCAGCCAACCCTTCGCGGGGTTGTTCGGTGACAAGGCTTCCCCCGAGTCCCCGACGACCGACGGACTCTCCACGCGAATCAACCCCACCCGGTGGGCGCGGAGGTATCTCGTCGCGTCACTGCTCATCGGCACGTACGGCGGTGTGCTCTACACCCAGCACGTCGGGAATCTGCAGAACATCCTCAACAACGCCGTCGTGGTGCCGCTGGTGAACACCACCGAGACCAACGTCGCCGCGGCCCTGGACACCTTCGCCACGAGTTACCTAGCGTGCGCCGTGCAGTCCAGCGTCGTCTGTGGCACCAACGCGGCGGTGGGCGCGCGCGATGCGATCGCCCCCCAGATCGCCAACCTCAGCGCGGGCGAGAACCTGGTGGTCGCGGCGAAAAGTGAGTTCCTCGCCTACGTCGCGGGGCTGAGGAAGGTCAACGCCGACTTCTCGCTCATTGCCAGTGACACGACGTGGGCCCAGCAGCGCAGCCACATCCTCACCGTCTTGCGCCCCGACATCAGCGCCCTGGAGGCGCAGTACCAGCAACTTCGCGCGGCGCTCTAGCGCGCGCGGTGGTGCGGGCGACCTGCCCGGGCTCGTCAGATCGAGAAGTCCTCACCGCACCAGATGCCCCACTGCGAGGGTCGAACCTCGTGGGAGTGTCCGTGGGAGCCGACGAGCTCTTCGAGTTCGTGGAGGCGCTCGAAGAGCGACTCGAGGCTGAGCCCGACCGGGTCCGAGGTGAGTTCCCCCTCGGCGAGTTGCGACAGGGAATCGGTCGCCGACCGGGTGCGAGAGATGACGCGTCCGGGGATGCCGACGACGACGGAATTTGGGGGTACGGGATGCAGGACCACCGCGTTGGCCCCCACGCGACTGTCGTCGCCGATCGTGATGGCGCCGAGGATCTTGGCGCCCGCCCCGATGACGACGCGATCGCCGATCGTCGGGTGACGCTTGGCGTGGGTCAAACTCGTGCCGCCCAGGGTCACTCCCTGATAGATGGTCACGTCGTCGCCCACCACCGCGGTCTCGCCGATGACGACGCCCTCGGCGTGGTCGATGAAGACGCGTGCTCCCAGCGTGGCGGCCGGGTGGATGTCGACACCGGTCAGCGCCCTCGACGCCGACGAGAGCCAGCGCGCCAAGAACCGCCAGTTCATGTTCCAGAGTCGGTGCGCCACGCGGTGCGCCCACAGGGCGTGCAGGCCGGGGTAGATCAGTGCCGTCTCCAGCGTGCCGCGCGCGGCCGGATCGCGCGATCGAACGGCGGCGAGATCGCTACGCATCGAGCTCGGCATCAGTCGGTGAGTCCCTCGAAGAGCGGGGTCGAGAGGTAGCGCTCGCCGAAGGAGGGGATGATCACCACGATCTGCTTGCCCGCGTTCTCGGGGCGTCGCGCCACCTGCACGGCGGCGAACAGGGCGGCGCCCGAGGAGATGCCGACGAGCAAGCCCTCCTCGTGCGCGGCACGGTGCGCAGTGTCGAAGGCGTCCTGGTTCTCGACGCCGATGACTTCGTCGTAGACCGCGGTGTTCAAGGTGTCGGGTACGAAGCCCGCGCCGATGCCCTGGAGCGGATGGGGTCCCTTGGGCCCACCCTCGAGGACCGGTGACGCCGCCGGCTCCACGGCGATGACCTGCACCGAGGGCTTGCGCTGCTTCAAGACTTCGCCCACGCCGGTGATGGTGCCGCCCGTGCCCACGCCGGCGATGAAGATATCGACCCCGCCGTCGGTGTCGTTCCAGATTTCTTCGGCGGTGGTGACGCGGTGAACCTGAGGGTTGGCCGGGTTCTCAAACTGCTGGGGGATGAAGTAGCGCGAATCACTGGCGGCGAGTTCATTGGCTTTGGCGATGGCGCCGCCCATGCCGTCGGGGCCGGGGGTGAGGAACAGTTCCGCGCCGTAACCACGAAGGAGTGCGCGGCGTTCCTTGCTCATGCTCTCGGGCATGGTGAAGGCGCACTTGTAGCCCTTGGCCGCCGCCACCATGGCCAACGCGATACCGGTGTTGCCCGACGTGGGCTCCAGGATGATGGTGTCCGGACCAAGGAGACCGGCCTCTTCAGCGGCCGTGATCATCGCGAGTCCGATGCGGTCCTTCACCGATCCGGCGGGGTTAAAGAACTCGAGTTTGGCGAGGATCTCCACGTCCAGTCCGGCGCCGAGGTGATTGATACGCACGAGGGGGGTTCCACCGATGAGTTCGGTGATGCTGTTGGCAATTTTGGTCATGACAGTCCTTAGAACGAGGGGGACAGTCACACCTTAATGATGATTCCCGAGTGAACAGGTCAAGAATGCCCCGGACCAGTGGCCATGAGGAAGCGGGTCCACCTTCGCGGTCGGAGCAGCCGCCTGTGGGCAGCGCCGAGATTCCTGGGTCGTGCCACCCGAGTGCTCGTCCTCGTCCTCGTCGTCGCCTCGTCGTCGTCGCCTCGTCGTCGCCTCGTCGTCATCGGCTCGGCACTGGCGCGGTGAATCCGAGGGGAGCGCGAGTGCGGCGCCTCACGAGTGCGACGTCGCCCATCGCGATAATGCATCTCGCGACGGCGTCAGTCACGAAGTGAGATGTCGGCACCGGAGTCGCATCGGAGCGGATTATGCTACGAATCCACAAGGGGTCTCTTGCCCGGTCACGGGTGGTGAATGAGAGGTTCGGGGAGGTCGTCGTGTCGGAAAGCGGGTCAGTCGTGACGACGGTGGAGACCGCCGTCACGTACGAGGATCTGCTCGAGGTCGCGACCAACTTGCGCTGGACGTGGAAGATCGAGGCGCGTCGACTCTTCGCCGCCCTCGACCCCACCGCGAGCCCCGGGGCGCTCGAGTGGCCCCAGCAACTCCTGCTCGGACTCGGTCGTGATCAGGTCAGTGAACGTCTGCGTGCCGATCCTGACGTCGCCCGACTCGCCGACGCCGTGGTCCAGAACTTTCGCAGTTACTTCACCCAGACCACGAAGACCTGGTACCACACGCACCACAAGCCCGAGAAGGATCAGGTGATCGCGTTCTTCGCCGCGGAGTTCTCGCTCACCGACTCGCTGCCCATCTTCGCGGGCGGGCTGGGCACGGTGGCCGCCGAGCAGCTCAAGGCGGCGAGCGCGCTGGGTCTGCCGCTGGTGGGGGTCGGTCTGCTCTATCGCGGCACCTCGCACCAGTGGCTCGACCGCGAGGGACGCCAGCACGAGGCCTGGGACATGATGTCGCCCGAGAAGATGCCCATCGAACGCGCCCGTGACGCGCAGGGGCGCCTAGTGCAGGTCACGGTCTCATTGCCCGGTCGCGACATCCAGGTGGCGGTCTATCGCGCGCGGGTGGGGCGCAATCAACTCATCTTGCTCGACAGCGCGGTGTCGACCAACTCCGAGACCGATCGGATTTTGACTACGCGACTCTACGACTCCGACATCGAGACGCGCTTCAGTCAGGAACTGATCCTCGGGGTCGGGGGCGTGCGCGCCCTGGGAGCACTGGGCATCGAGCCCTCGATGCTGCACCTCAACGAGGGCCACTCGGTCTTCGCCATCCTCGAGCGCATCCGAAGGGTCATGGCCCAGGAGGGTCTGAGTTTCGAAGAGGCGCAACTCGCCGTGCGACCGGGCCTGCTGTTCACGACGCACACTCCCGTGGCCGCGGGACACGACTACTTCCCCGACGCGGTGGCGCGGCGTTACCTCGCCCCCTACGCTCGCCAGCTGGCCACGTCACTCGATACCCTGGTGGCCCTCGGGCGCGTCACGCCCGAGTGGACCGGCGACTCCTTCTGTCCCACGGTCTTCGCCATGCGCATGGTCGGACACCGCAACGGGGTCTCACGACTGCACGGGCGCGTCACGCGCCAGCAGTGGTCGATGCTCTGGCCCCGGGTCCCCTTCGACGAGATCCCGGTGGGGCACATCACCAACGGCGTGCACCTGGAGTCGTGGACCACGGGACCCTTCAGCGAACTGCTGACCCGCACGGTGGGTGAGCAGTGGCGGACCACGCCGGGTGACCCGGTGATGTGGTCCAAGATCGTCGACGCCCCCGACGCCGATCTCTGGCGCGTCAAGAACGAGGCGCGCGCCGATCTGGTCGAGTTCGCGCGTCGGCGCGCGCGCAAGGACCTCGCCCGACGACACAGCCCCTCCGAGCGGGTCGCCGCGGTGTCGGTGCTGGACCCCGATCGCCTCACCATCGGCTTCATCGGCCGCTTCGTCGCCTACAAGCGCCCGACATTGCTCCTGCGCGATCCTGAGCGCCTCGCCCGGATCTTGAAGGCCCCGGGGCGCGGCGTGCAGATCGTCTTCGCGGGCAAGGCCCACCCCAATGACGAGGGCGGCAAACAGCTCTTGCAGGACATGATCGAATTCGCCGCGAAGTACGACGTGAGCGACCGGGTGGTCTTCATCGTGGACTTCGACACGACGCTCGACCGACACCTGGCCCAGGGCGCGGACCTCTGGCTCAATACGCCGCGACGCCCACTCGAAGCCTGCGGCGTGGGCGGCATGAAGGCGGGCATGAACGGGGCGTTGAGTTTCTCGACCATCGACGGCTGGTGGGACGAAGCGACCCAGGACGCTGATCCCGCGGCCGCGCCGATCGGCTTCTCCATTGGCACGGACCTCGACTACGAGGACGAGGCGCTCCAGGACGAGCTCGACGCCGCCTCGATCTACGACGTCTTGGAGAACGAGATCGTGCCGCGTTTCTACGACCGTGGCCCCGATGGCGTCCCCACGACGTGGCTGGCGTCGGTGAAGCAGTCGATGTCCACCCTCGCGCCCACGTGGGACTCGCTACGCATGACGCGCGACTACGCCGAGTCGTACTACTTGCCCGGGATGGCTAAGGCCGCCCAACTGCGCGCCGGGGGCGCGCGCTCGGCGCGCGATCGCGCGCGCGATCTGCGTCGACTGCGCGCGGGCTGGGACGACCTGCGCGTGGAGGTGGGCGCAATCTCGCAGCGCAAGAAGGGACACCGCGTGTTCTTGCAGGTCGAGCTGGGCGTCCTGGAACCGGCGGATATCAACGTGCAGTTGTGGGTGGACGACGGCGTCGCGCCCTTCGCCCTGGACGCGAAACTGGTGGACCGCGTCGACGAGCGCGCGCGCTACGACGCGCGCGTCGATCTCGCGCTGTACCCCGGGGACGTCATCGTGGCGGCGCGCATCGTGCCCTCACCGATCTACACCGACGGAGAGATCCTGGCGGGAATGATGACGTGGTCAAAGTGAGCGAAGCTCCGATCCCCCTGTCCCTCCTCGATCTCGCGCACGCGCGCGGCGTTGAGACCCACTACGTGGACGGACGCGGACACGAGCGCCACGCCAGTGTCGACACCCTGCTCAGTGTGCTCAACGCGTTGGGTGACATGGAGACACTGTCGACGCCCGCGAGCGCGCGCCACGCCCTTCGCCGCTACAACCAGGATCGGGTGGAGCGCGTGCTCGAGCCGGTGTACGTGATTGACGAGGGACTCAGCGCCGTGGTGGCGGTGCGCATGGCGCGCAAGCTCGCGAGCTTCGAGTGCCGGATCGAATTCGAGTTCGGCGGGGAGTCCTCGTGGCAGGTGCGCAGCGACGAACTCGACCTGCTCGAGACCGCGCCCGAGGAGCCGCGCGCCTGGGCGCTCACGCTGCCGGCGATGCGCGTGGGCTATCACCAACTCTGCGTCATCATGGGCAAGCGCACCGTCTGGTCCACGCTGATTGTTCGACCCCTGCGCGGCGCGCCGCACCGCTTCAGTCGCGACTGGCGCGCCTACTCGGTACAGACGCCCATCTTCTCGCTGCACTCGCAGCGTTCCTGGGGTAGCGGCGACGTCGAGGACCTGGACGAGTTCGCGCGTCTGGTCGCCTACCAGGGGGCCACGGTCGTCTCCACCCTGCCGCTGCTCTCGTCCTTTGGCCCCTACGACTTCGAGGCGAGCCCGTACCGACCGGTGAGTCGTCGATTCTGGAACGACCGATGGATCGCGCTGGATCAGGTGGAGTTCTTGTCACACTCCTTCGCCGCTCAGCAGCTGATGAACGACACGTATTCTCGGGCGCATCGCGCCACCTGGTCCAAGGGTGGTCACGTCGACGGCGCCGCGGCCTTCGCCGCCAAGCGTCAGGTGATCCAGGCCTGGGCGGCGACCCAGTCGGAGTTCATGGCCCTCTACGAGAGCGGACTGCGTTCCTACGTGACCGATCACCCCGAGGTGAATGACTTCGCGCGCTTTCGCGCGGCCGGCGAGCGCTTCGGTCGCAACTTTCGCGCGTGGCCCTCGACCGCGCGCTCGGGACTGCTGCGCTGGAACGACGTGGACCCGACACTCGTGCGCTACCACCTCTTCGCCCAGTGGATCATCGACGGACAGATGACCGAACTCTCGCAACGACTGGCCCAGCGCGGCCAGACCCTCCAGCTCGACATCCCCATCGGCGTGCACCCCGACGGCTACGACGTGTGGAAGTACCCCGACGAGTACGTCTCGTCAATGTCCATCGGCGCACCGGCCGATGATCTCACCACCGACGGCCAGACCTGGGGCGCGCCACCGCTGCACCCCGCGCGCGTTCGCGAGAACGCCCACCAGCAATTCCGCGACGCGTTGCGTTGTCACATGCGCGTGGCCGGGGTGGTGCGCATCGATCACGTGATGGGACTCCAGCGCCTCTTCTGGGTGCCCGACGGCGCGAGCGCGCGCGACGGCCTCTACGTCAAGATGCCCTTCCACGAGTTGCTCGCCATCGTGGCGATCGAGGCCCTGCGCTTCGGTTGCGACGTGGTGGGCGAGGACTTGGGTACGGTCGACGGGGACTTGCGCGAGGCGATGGCCCACGAGGGACTGCGTCGCACGTACGTGGCCCAGTTCGCCATCGGTCACGACGCGCTCGAACCGGTGCCGGCCGGGGCGGTGGCTTCCTTTGGCACGCACGACACGGCCACGTTCCTGGGCTGGTGGAACGGGGTCGATATCGACGAGCGCGTGTCAGTGGGTCACCTCAGTGACGACGGCGCCGCCCACGCGCGAGAGATACGTCGACACGATCGCGAACGACTGGTCCACGTGCTCGGACTGGGACCAGAGAGCGAACCCTCGCACGTGCTCGACGCCGTGCACGCGAGCCTGGCCGACTCCGAGGCCGGACTGGTGATGGTGCAGATCGAGGACCTGTTGGGCGTCACGTCGGGCGTCAATCTACCCGGCACCTACGACGAGCGCCCGAACTGGAGTCAGCAGATCCCCCTCAGCCTCGAGGAGCTCGCCTCGACGCGCGTGTTGGCCGAGACCCTGACGCCGCTACGTGAGCGGCGCGGCTTCGCCGCTGGCGGTCACGGCATGCCGCGGGTGTCGGACGTGACGCTGTTCTCCCCGGAGGACCTGCACCTGTTCAACGAGGGCCGACACTTCCGTCTGCACCACCATCTCGGCTGTCACCCGATGATCGCCGAGGGGGTCGAGGGCTGCTACTTCGCGGTGTGGGCCCCTAACGCCGAACGCGTCGCCGTGGTGGGCGACTTCAACGATTGGGACGGCGGCCCGCACACCCTGCTGGCGCGCGAGAACTCGGGGATCTGGGAGGGGTTCGTGCCCGGTGCTCAGGTGGGTCAGGGCTATAAGTACCGCATCCGTTCGCGACTCGGTGGGGGGGAGTTCGACAAGGCCGATCCGCTCGCACGGCACTTCGAAGTTCCCTCGAACACCGCGAGTCGCGTGTGGAGCTCGAACTACGAGTGGCGCGATGAGCAGTGGCTGCGCGCCCGTCAGGACTACGTGGCGCGTCGGCGTCCGGTGTCGGTCTACGAGGTGCACCTGGGCTCGTGGCGACGCGTGCCCGAGGAGGGGAATCGCTCACTGAGCTACCGCGAGATGGCTGAGCAACTGCCCGCGTACTGCGTAGAGATGGGATTCACCCACGTTCAGTTCCTGCCCGTCATGGAGCACCCCTTCTTCGGATCGTGGGGCTATCAGACGACGGGCTACTTCGCACCGACCTCGCGCAACGGGACACCCGACGATTTCAAGTTCCTCGTCGACGAACTCCACGCGCACGGACTCGGGGTGCTGCTCGACTGGGTGCCCTCGCACTTCCCCTCCGACGCGCACGCCCTGGGGCTCTTTGACGGCACGCACCTCTACGAGCACGCCGACGTGCGTCAACGCGTGCACCCCGACTGGCAGAGTTGGACCTTCAACTACAGCCGCAACGAGGTCCGCAGCTTCTTGATCTCGAGCGCGTGCTTCTGGCTCGAGGAGTACCACGTGGACGGCCTGCGCGTGGATGCGGTGGCGAGCATGCTCTACCTCGACTACAGCCGCGGCCCGGGCCAGTGGGTGCCGAATCGCTTCGGGGGGCGCGAGGACCTCGACGCCATCTCCTTCTTGCGCCAGTGCAACGACGCGGTGACCTCCGCCTTCCCCGGGGCGCTTATGATCGCCGAGGAATCGACCTCCTGGCCCCGGGTGACCCACGAGACGAGTGATGGCGGCCTGGGTTTCACCTTCAAGTGGGACATGGGCTGGATGCACGACACCCTCGACTACCTCTCGCGCGACAGCGTCTTTCGCCGCTACCACCAGAACGAGTTGACCTTCCGCGCCATCTACGCCGGTCACGAGCGTTTCATGTTGCCCCTGAGCCACGACGAGGTGGTCCACGGCAAGGGGTCGCTCCTGTCCAAGATGTCCGGCGACTCCTGGCAGGAGTTCGCCAATCTGCGCCTGCTCCTCGGCTACCAGTTCGGTCTACCGGGTAAGAAGTTGCTCTTCATGGGAGCGGAGTTCGCCCAGCGCTCGGAGTGGAACCACGAGGGCAGCCTCGACTGGCACCTGCGAGAGTACCCCGCCCACGAGGGCGTGCGCCGCTGGACGCGACGCTGCAACGAGCTCTACGCCTCGGAGGGTTCCTTGCACCGCGACGACGCCGGGGGCGAGGACTTCAACTGGCTGAGTTGTGACGACGCCGAACAGAGCGTTCTGATCTGGCGACGCGGCGAGGGTGAGCGAGAACTGGTGATGGTGGCCAACTTCACGCCGGTGCCGCGTGACGAGTACCAGATCCCGGTGTCGGCCTCGAGCTCGTGGCGCGTGCTCGCCAACTCCGACGACCCCGAGTACGGCGGCAGCGGATACCCCACCAACGTACACGTGGTGGCGCTCGGCGCCGAGCACGACGGTACCGTGGTTCGCATGTCCCTACCGCCGCTGGCCTTTGTCGTCCTGCAACGAAAGAATTAGATGTCCCCGATCGCCGGATTCCACTACCACTTCTATCAACCCCCCCGCGAGGATCCCTGGACGGGGTTGTTCAATCACGAGTGGAGCGCCTGGCCCTACCACGACTGGAACGAACGCATCGCCGCCGAGTGTTATCGCGCCATGGTCGCGGTCGCACTGAACAACGATGACGCCACGACGTCGCTCTTCGAACCACTGACCCAGAGCAGCTTCGACGTGGGACCCACGCTGCATCACTGGTTGGCGAACTACGCGCCCGACGTCGAGCGCGCCCTGCAACGCGAGGTGCGCGCCGCGAGTCGGGGGGCGAACCGGGTCGTGATGGCCGCGCCACTGGTGCACGCCATCGTGCCCCTGGCGACGCCCATCGATCAAGAACGCTTGGTGGCGTGGGGGATCGACGACTTTCGTGCGCGCTACGGCGAGGAGCCGGTGGGCATGTGGTTGCCCGAGACCGGTGTCGACCTCGCCACCCTCGAGGTGCTGGCGCGCCAGGGCATCACCTACACCGTGCTGATGGCGACGCAGGCGGCCATGACGCGCGGCCCCGGCGAGAAGTGGGTGCGCGTCGGCGCCGACACCCTCGACACCACCAAGGCTTACTTCATCGCGTTGCCGAGCGGCGCGCGCATGACGGTGGTCTTTGGACACCACGACCTCTCGCACCGCATCGCCTTCGGCGACCTAGTCGGCGACGGGAACCGGTTGGCCGAGACGATGGCCGCCGCGCTGGGTGAGGACGACGGGGTCGTCCTGGTGGTCGCCGACGGCGAGACCTACGGCCACCACCACCGCTTCGGCGATATCGGTGTGGCCTGGGCGACGCGTCAGCTCCAGGAGAAGTACCAGATCACCACCACGCTGGGCGAGTGGCTGAGTGAACAGACGCCCACCGACGAGGTCCAACTCCACGAGGTCTCGGCTTGGAGTTGCGCGCACGGCGTGGAACGTTGGCGCAGCGCCTGTGGGTGCGTGACGGGAGAGAGCGACGGATTCGACCTCGCGTGGCGCGCGCCGTTGCGCGACGCGCTCGACTGGCTGAGGGAGCACGCCGGCTCAGCGCTCGATTGGGAGCTCGGACACCACGTGCACTCCAGTGACGCCGCACTCCTCGACTACGGCAAGGTAATCGCCGGGGAGCAGTCGGCCCCGGACTTCGTGTGGCGACACCAGAGTCGTGACCTCAACGACGACGAGCGCAGCCGCGTGCTCGAAGTCTGCGAGGCGCACCGCAATCTCATGTTCGCCTTCACCAGTTGCGCGTGGTTCTTCGCCGACCCCGGCGAGATCGAGACGAGCATCGTCTTGCGCTACGCCGCCCTGGCCCTCGAGCTCACCCGGCGCACGACTGGTCGCGACTTCGAGCCGCCCTTCGTCGAACGCCTCGCGAAGGTGCACTCCGCGCACTACGGCGTCGCCGGTGAGGAGTTGTGGCAACGCGCGTGTCAGGGCTTTCGCACCGACGAGGTCCAGATCGCCGCGGGCGCGGCCGCGGAGTTCTCGACCTGCGGGGACTTCGCACGCACCTCGCGCGGGACCTGGGAGATCGAGTACCAGCGCGCTGACCACTCCGAGGTGCGTATCACGCTCACCAACACCCTCACGTTGAGAAAATTCACATTCCTGACTCACACGACCCTGGGCCAGGATTCGGAGCTCTTCGTCGATATCTCGGACAACACCATGTGGCGACGCGTGGAGCTCGAACACCTCGGCGACGACGTGATTGCGCGCGTCGCCGTGGCGCGGATGATGGGGGCTCGCTCGAGCGACGTCGAGGGTGCACTGAGTCTTTTGGCCGCTGACCTGCTGCGTCGACGCGCGACGCGCGACGACCAGTTCACTCTGCGCGCGCTGGCCGCGAGGCCGCGCTACGTGACTCCCGTGGGCGAGGCGGCGATCCGACGAGCGCTCTGGGCCATGGCCGCGCACGCGCACGGTGACGACGACCACGAGGTGCTGGCGCCACTGGCGAAGGCGGTCGGGGTACCAGATACCTTCAATCTGTCCGAGGGTGACGGGGTCACCCACTAGATTCTCTTGGATGACAAAGCGTTTTGATGGGACGCGCGACCTACGTCGTGCCGTTGACCGACTGGCCCGCCGCCTGCCCGAACCTCTCGAAGACCTCGCGTGGATCTCCTACAACTACCTCTGGAGCTGGACGCCCGGTGGTGTCGAGCTCTTCACCACGATCGACGACCACCGCTTCAAATTGGCTGGTGAGAATCCGGTGCGCTTCTTGTTGAACCTGCCCGAACGCGACCTCCTGCGCGCGGCCACCGACGAGACGTACCTGGAACTCTTGCACCACGTGGCCCAGCGCATGGAGGCCGACCTGGCCCGTCCCACCACCCGGGTTCTCCCGAGCGGTCCCGTGGCGTTCTTCTGCGCCGAATTCGCCGTGCACCAATCGCTGCCGGTCTACTCGGGTGGACTCGGCGTCCTCGCGGGTGACTATCTCAAGGAGACGTCGGACCAGGCTCTCGACGTAGTGGGCGTGGGACTACTGTACCGGCGCGGGTATCTTCACCAGCGCATGGACCTGTCGGGTTGGCAGCACGAGTACTGGGTCGAGGCGAACACCGGACAATTGCCGATCGTGCGCGTGCGCGGCGGCGACGGCCTACCGGTCAAGGTGAAGGTCCCGGTGTGGGACTCCGAGCTCTCCGCGCAAGTGTGGCGGGTCAACGTGGGACGCACGACGTTGTTCCTACTCGACACCGAGCTGAAGGAGAACACCCCTCTCGAGCGCTGGGTCACCTCACGGCTCTACGAGGGCAGTCACGACATTCGCCTGGCGCAGTACGCCCTGTTGGGCATCGGCGGCGTGCGCGCCCTCGACGCGATGGGCATCCACCCGGGGCTGTTTCACATGAACGAGGGCCACCCCGCCCTCGCTTCGCTCGAGATCGCCTCTCAGACCGCCGCGGAACTCTCGGGGGAGCGTCCAGCCCTCACGGCCCTGCTGGCGCAGGGGCGCGACCGCTTCGCCTTCACCACCCACACGCCGGTCCCGGCGGGCAACGAGACCTACTCCTCGGATGAGTTCTTCCGGGTGCTGGGCCACTCGATCGACGAGATGGGCATCGCCCGTGAGGAGCTCGCGGCCCTGACGCGCATTGACGAGGGTTCCACCAGTGAGCCCATGGGCTTCTCGCCCCTGGCGATCAAGTGCTCGCGCTCGACCAACGCGGTCTCGCGCCGACACGGCGAGGTGGCGCGCGGCATGTGGAACCCCCTGTTCCCCGAGCGCTCGGAGTCCGACGTGCCGATCACCTACGTGACCAACGGTGTGCACCTGCCGACGTGGATGAATCCGACCATGCGCGGACTCCTCTCCAAGGTCCTGGGCCACGACTGGGAGCGCCACGCCGATGATCCCTCGCTATGGAGTCACGTCGACGAGATCTCCGACATCGACCTGTGGAACGCCCGTTGCCAGATGCGCGTCGCCCTGGTCGAGATGATCCGCGACCGCATCGTGGTGGACCGGTTGGCGCGCGGCGAGGACGTGGATCTCGCGGTCTCGGGTCTCGAGGCCTTCGATCCGATGAACCTGACGGTGGGTTTCGCGCGACGTTTGGCGACCTACAAGCGACTGGACCTGCTCTTTCGCGACGTGAACCGTTTGCGCGACATCGTCGACCACGATCAGGGCGCGCAGTTCATCATCGCCGGTAAGGCGCACCCGCTGGACAACGAGGCCAAGACCGTCGCCAAGAACATGTTCAGTGTGCAACGTTCCATGGACCTGCCCAACCGCGTGATCTTCCTCGAGGACTACGACATGCGCGTCGCGCCCGCCCTGGTGTCGGGTTGCGACGTCTGGCTCAACCTGCCGCGTCCGCCCATGGAGGCCAGTGGCACGAGTGGCATGAAGGCGGCTATGAACGGCGGGCTCAACTTGAGCGTGCTCGACGGATGGTGGAGCGAGGGCTACAACGGGCAGAACGGTTGGGCCATCGACGGCACCACCCTGGACGACCCTCAGGCCCAGGACGAGCGCGACGCCAACGCCCTCTACGACCTGCTCGAGAACGAGGTCAAGCCGATGTTCTTCTCGCGCGACTCCAACGGTATTCCGGTGGTGTGGCTGTCGCGTATTCGTGCGTCGCTGCGCAGCCTGGCGCCGATGTACTCCTCGGCGCGCATGCTCGAGGACTACACCAACCGCATCTACCGTCCGCACCCCGAGAAGTAGCCGCTAGCGACGCAGTCGGTACCACCCCTTGCGGACCTCGACGAACACGTCGCGGTCCTGGGCGGGATCGTCGGCGCGGGCGATGAGCGTCGCGAGGGTCTTCTTCAAGGTGGCGTCGGGGAACGTGCTCCCGTAGCGCCGTGCGGTGGAGAGCAAGTCCGCGCTCGAGAACGCACTGATCCCCTGGTCGCGCAGAGACCTCGCCGCGGCGATCAGGTCGTCCTGGGCGCTCATCGAGCGAACACTCCGTCAGCGTTCATCATCGGCATCGCTCTCATTATCCCACACTGGTGTGGCGGCGTCCGTGGCGATGGTCACAGCGCCGTCGGCGCCAGTGCGGAGCCGGCGTCGAGGTGATGCGCCTACCATGTCGTGGTCTCGACGGGGCGACGGTCCCCGCTCGAACGCCGAATAGGACCATCCATGAACCTCATCGAAGAACTCACCGCCGAGACCCGAGAATTCGCTCGCCGCCGCGACTGGCTCTCTCACCACACGCCCAAGAACCTGGCGATGGCCATCGCCGGCGAGGCGGGGGAATTAGCCTCGGAGTTTCGTTGGCTGAGCATCGAGGGTTCCGAGAGGAGCCAACTCACGGCCGAGCAGTTGCGCGACATCCGCCTCGAGATGGCCGACGTCCTCATCTTCTTGCTGCGTCTGAGCGACGTGCTCGATGTCGACCTGGCGTCCGCGGTGCGAGAGAAGCTCGCCCTCAACGAGGACCGCTTCCCCGCCGTCGTCGAACCTCAGGACGTAGCGGGGGCTCCGATTCGTTAATGCCCTGAACTGAGAGGGTTCCCCGGGTCCCGGGGGCGTGGGGAGGGACAAAGGTCTTTTGTAACCGCGGTTTTCGGGGCCACGACGCCACGAACCGTCTAGGTTCGAAACGTGGTCCACCCTGGTCATACCGAGTTCAACGTGGCGTTTCGACGCATCACGATCGCGATCCCCCTCGCGCGTCGTGGTGTGCGAGGGTGACGCGATGTTCCAGGTGCGCATCCACGGACGCGGGGGCCAGGGAGTAGTCACCGCCGCCGAGATCCTGTCGGTGGCCGCCTTCGACGAGGGCCGCCAGGCGCAGGCCTTTCCCAGTTTCGGCTCCGAGCGAACGGGTGCCCCCGTGGTCTCGTTTTGTCGGATCGACGACCGCGAGATCCGCACGCGCGAGCCCGTCATGGCGCCCGACGCCGTCATCGTCCAAGACGTGACCCTGATCAATCAGGTCGATCTCTTCTCGGGTCTCTCCCCGGTCGGGTACGTCCTCATCAACACCTCGCGCACGTTCGAGGAACTCGGTCTCGCCGACCTCTTCTCGCGTTTCCCGCGCCCGCACCTGGTGACCTGTCCGGCGACCGAGATCGCTCTCGCGTCCTTTGGGCGGCCGTTGCCGAACGCCGCCCTCCTGGGAGCCTTCGCCGCGTTGACGCGTCAGGTGACGTTGTCGGCGCTACAGACCGCCATTCGCGACCACTTCGCCGGGGCGGTGGGTGAGCGCAACGCCGAAGCCGCGAGCGCCGCCTTCGACACCGTGACGATCTACCAAGAGGAGCTCGCTCGTGCTGCAGCAAATTGAGGGGTCGCGCGCCGTGGCTGAGACCGTCGCCCTGTGCCGACCCGAGGTCGTGTGCGCCTACCCGATCTCGCCCCAGACCCACATCATCGAGGCGGTCGGCGTGATGGTCAAGGAGGGTCGACTCAGCCCCTGTGAGTTCATTAACGTCGAGAGCGAGTTCGCGGCGATGTCGGTGGCCATCGGGGCGTCGGCCACGGGCGCGCGCGCCTACACCGCGACCGCCAGCCAGGGCCTGCTCTACATGATGGAGGCGGTCTACAACGCCGCCGGACTCGGCCTGCCGATCGTGATGACGCTGGCCAATCGCGCCATCGGCGCGCCGATCAATATCTGGAACGATCACTCTGACGCGATGGCCGTGCGCGACTCGGGCTGGATCCAACTCTTCGCCGAGACCAATCAGGAGGCGGCTGATCTGCACGTGCAGGCGTTTCGCCTCGCCGAGGAACTCTCGGTGCCGGTGATGGTCTGCATGGACGGTTTCATCCTCACCCACGCCGTCGAGGGGGTCGACCTGCTCGACCAGGCGAGTGTGGACCGGTTCTTGCCCCCCTACGAACCCCGTCAGGTGCTCGACCCCGAGCACCCGGTGTCGATCGGGGCCATGGTCGGTCCCGAGGCGTTCCCGGAGGTGCGTTACCTCGCGCACCTGCGTCAACTCGACGCGCTGCACCGCATTCCCGCCATCGCCGAGGAGTTCCTCACCGCCACCGGACGCCAGAGCGGCGGCCTGGTGCACTCGTACCGCACCGAGGACGCCGACACGATCGTGGTGGCGATGGGCTCGGTGCTCGGCACCATCAAGGACGCCGTCGATATCCGCCGCGAGGCCGGTGAGCGCATCGGCGTACTGGGCATCACGTCGTTTCGACCCTTCCCCGCGAGGGCGGTGC
Organism: Actinomycetota bacterium; assembly: GCA_029850535.1. Taxonomy (GTDB): domain Bacteria; phylum Actinomycetota; class Acidimicrobiia; order Acidimicrobiales; family RAAP-2; genus RAAP-2. The sequence goes on from JARCRU010000029.1 coordinate 72,239, forward strand.
GCCAGGCGCTGAGCGGCGCCTCGCAGATCGTGGTACTGGAGAAGGCCTTCTCCATCGGTCACGGGGGAGTGTTAGCGACCGACGTGGCGATGGCCCTGCAGGGGACCAACTGCATCATCCGTGAAGTGGTCGCCGGGCTGGGTGGTCGCCCCATCACGCGCCAGTCCCTGGTCGCGCTCTTCTACAAGGCGGCGCAGGGTGAGCTGGGCGCCCTGTTGTTCCTCGACCTCGACATGGACGTGGTGGACCGCGAGGTCGAACGCATGAAGGCGAACCGGCGCTCGGGACCGTCGGCCGAGAACGTACTGCGCGATCTCGGCGTCACGCGCGGCGAGGGGGCGCTGTCATGACCAAGCGACCGGTGCGGTTCTATCAAGTGGGTTCCTTCGCCGTGGGGAACCGACTGCTCAGCGATGAGGAGCGCACGGTGCAGTCGGACCCGGATCGTACGAACTCGATCGACTCGGGTCACCGGGCCTGTCAGGGATGCGGCGAAGCCCTGGGCGCGCGCTACGCCCTCGACGCGGCGATGCGCGCGACCAATAACCAGCTGGTGGCCGTCAACGCGACCGGGTGCCTCGAGGTGTTCTCGACGCCCTACCCCGAGACGTCCTGGCGCATTCCGTGGCTGCATTCGCTCTTCGGCAACGCTCCCGCGGTCGCGACGGGGGTGGCCGCCGCGTTGCGCGTCAAGGGCCAGTCCGAGGTGCGCGTCGTGAGCCAGGGCGGCGACGGCGGGACCGTCGACATCGGCTTTGGTTGCCTGTCGGGGATGTTCGAACGCAACGACGACGTCCTCTACATCTGTTACGACAACGAGGGGTACATGAACACCGGCGTCCAGCGTTCGGGGGCGACGCCCCCCGCGGCACGCACCGCGACCACCGACGTGGTGGGACCCCAGCCCGGCAACACCTTCGGCCAGGGCAAGGACCTGCCGCGCATCGCGATGGCCCACGACGTCGCCTACGTCGCCACCGCCACCGTCGCGGACCTGCACGACCTCGAAGCCAAGGTCGAGCGCGCCATGGCGTTCCGCGGCGCGCGCTACTTGCACGTGCTCGTTCCCTGCCCCCTGGGGTGGGGGTCCGCCGCCAACGAGACCATCCACGTGGCGCGCCTGGCCAAGGAGACCGGGATGTTCCCGGTGTTCGAGGCCGAGTACGGGGTGGTGACCTCGGTGTCCAAGATCCGCCACCAGACCCCGGTCGAGGAGTACCTGAAACTCCAGAAGCGCTTCGCGCACCTCTTCGGCAAGAATCCCCGGCCCGAGATCGTGGCCCACCTGCAAGAACTCGCCAATCGCAACATCGCGCGCTACGGACTCATCGATCGCGAGGAGACGCCCGCCGCTCGTCACGCGTCGACCTCGGAGGAACCGGCATGAACCAGCGACCCTTCGCCATCACCCTGGACGTGGGTTCGAGCCGTTCGAACCACACCGGCTCCTGGCGCGTCGAGCGCCCCAACTACGTGAATCGTCTGCCGCCGTGCAACAACGCCTGCCCGGCGGGTGAGAACATCCAGGGGTGGCTCTACGAGGCCGAGTCGGGTGACTACGAAGCCGCCTGGCGCACGCTGGTCGAGGAGAATCCGTTCCCGGCCATCATGGGGCGCATCTGTTTTCATCCGTGCGAGAGCGCGTGCAACCGCGTCCAGGTCGACGAGGCCGTGGGCATCAACGCGGTGGAGCGCTTCCTCGGCGACTACGCCCTCGAGCACGGGTTGCGTCTGCCCGACGCGGGACCCGCGACCGGCAAACGCGTGCTGGTGGTGGGCGCTGGACCGGCGGGCCTCTCGGCGGCCTACCACTTGCGACGCCAGGGTCACCACGTGCGACTCGTGGATTCCTCGGCGCAACTCGGCGGGATGATGCGCTACGGCATTCCGGCCTATCGACTGCCGCGCGCGGTACTCGACGCCGAGATCCAGCGCGTGATCGACATGGGCGTCGAGGTGATGTTGAACCACAACGTCGACGACATCGAGATCGAGCGAGAGAGCGGACGGTTCGACGCCATCTTCTTGGCGGTGGGCGCCCAATTGGGCAAGCGGGTCAACATCCCCGCGGGTGACTCGGCCAGGATCCTCGACGCCGTCTCGTTCTTGCACGAGGTGGCTGACGAGAATCCGCCCCTGCTGGGTCGGCGCGTCGTGATCTACGGTGGCGGCGACACTGCCATGGACGCCGCGCGCACCGCGCGACGCCTGGGTGCCACCGAGGCGGTCGTGGTCTACCGTCGCAACCAGGAGAAGATGCCCGCACACGTTGAGGAGTACGAACAGGCCCTCGGCGAGGGGGTCACCATGCGTTGGCTCTCGACCATCAACAAGGTCGACGCCGACAAGATCGTCATCGAGAAGATGCGCCTCAACGCCGAGGGTTTCCCCGAGGCCACCGGTGAGTACGAGGAGCTGGGCACCGACGCCGTGGTGCTGGCCCTAGGTCAAGACACCGACCTGTCACTGCTCGCGCGCGCGAGCGACATCGAGGTGAACGATGGTTCGGTCCAAGTGGCCGAGAACCTCATGACCAACGGTCGAGGGATCTTCGCGGGGGGCGACGCCGTCCCGGCCGAGCGCACCGCCACCGTGGCCGTGGGTCACGGTAAGAAGGCCGCGCGCGGCATCGACGCCTACGTGCGAGGGGCGACCCCCGAGCCCGTCGCGAAGCACGCGCTGGCCGAGTTCGCCACCCTCAACACCTGGTACTACTCCGACGCCGAGCGCACGCAGCGACCCGAACTCGAGAAGGTCCGCCGCCAGGACAACTTCGAGGAGGTGGTGCTGGGTCTCACCGAGCGCAACGCGCTCTTCGAGGCGCGGCGCTGCATGTCATGTGGCAACTGCTTCGAGTGCGACAACTGCTTCGGCGTGTGCCCCGACAACGCAGTTCTCAAATTCTCCGATGGCACCTACGAGTTCAACCTCGATTACTGCAAGGGCTGCGGGATCTGTGCGCACGAGTGCCCGTGTGGCGCGATAGAAATGGTCCCGGAGCGAATCTAGGGGTCAGAGTCGTGGACATTCTCTTCGTCGGTGGAACCGGCATCATCTCGAGCGCCTGCGTGAGCGAGGCGCTGCGCGCGCACCACGACGTCTGGACGCTCACTCGCGCTCACTCGCGTCTGGCCAATCAGGTGGGCTCGCGCGCGCTGATCGCCGACGCCTCCGACGAGGACCAGGTGCGCGCGGCGCTAGGGGGACGCCACTTCGACGTCGTGATCCAGTGGACCGCCTACGTGCCCGAGCAGGTGGCGAAGGACCTGCGCCTCTACGCCGACGCCGGTCACTACGTCTTCATCAGTTCCGCGTCGGCCTACCAGAAGCCCCCGTCTCACTGGTTGATCAGTGAAGAGACGCCGTTGGCGAACCCGTTCTGGCAGTACGCACGTGACAAGATCGCCTGCGAGGAGATGCTCGTCACGGCGCACGAGTCCACCGGTTTCCCCGTCACGATCGTTCGGCCTTCGCTCACCTACGGGGACTCGCAGATCCCGGTGGCGATCGGCAGTTGGGAGAAGCCCTTCACCATCGTCGATCGTCTGCGTCGCGGCGCTCCGGTGCTCGTTCCCGGTGACGGCACCAGCCTGTGGACGATCACCCATAATTCGGACCTCGCGCGCGGTCTCATCGCTCTCTTGGGTCAGCCTGGAGCCATTGGTGAGGCGTTTCACATCACTTCCGACGAGGTGCTGACCTGGAATCAGATCTATCGTCAACTCGCCGCGGCGGTGGGGGTCGACGCGGACTTGCTGCACGTGCCCTCCGACGCCGTGGTGGCGGCCGAGCCGTCAATGCTCGGCACGCTCTGGGGCGACAAGTCCAATAGCGCGGTCTTCGACAACTCGAAGTTGCGACGCCACGTGCCCGACTTTCGGGCGCGCGTGCCCTTCGCGGAGGGCATCGCCGCCACGGTGCGCTGGTTCGACGCCGACCCCGAGCGTCAGGGGATCGACCACGCGGCCAACCAACTCTGGGACCACCTCGCCCACGTCTACCGCGACGCCCTGCGTCGATCGGCGCGGCGCTGATTCCGTGGAGCCGGCGTGGCGATAGTGGCCCGGGGGGAGGCCGCTATCGCGTGGTGTCGTGCTGGTCGCCGTAGGCGACGGGCGCGAGTTGGGTGAGTTCGTCGTCGCTGAAGACGCGCGAGCGAATGAGGAAGCGCACCCCCTCGGGCGCCTCCACCGAGAAGCCACCGCCGCGGCCCTTGACGACGTCGATCGTCAAATGGGTGTGCGCCCAGTACTCGAATTGTTGGGCCCCCATGTAGAACGGCGTGCCGGCCACCTCACCGAGGTAGACGTCACGCTCGCTGAGGCGCAAGTCACCGCGGGGAAAGCACATGGGGCTCGAACCGTCGCAGCACCCACCCGACTGATGGAACAGCAGGGGTCCGTGCTGTTCCATCAGTCGCGCGAGGAGCGCCGCCGCTTCGTCGGTGATATCCACGCGGGAGAGGGCAGTGCTCATGGTCCTAGAAGAACCCTAACTTCTGGGGGGAGTAGCTGACCAGTAGATTCTTCGTTTGCTGGTAGTGGTCCAGCATCATCTTGTGGTTCTCGCGACCGATCCCCGAGCCCTTGTAACCGCCGAAGGCGGCGTGCGCGGGGTAGGCGTGGTAGCAGTTGGTCCAGACGCGGCCCGCTTGCACCGCCCGACCCACGCTGTAGGACGTGTTGACGTCGCGGGTCCACAGTCCCGCTCCGAGCCCGTAGAGGGTGTCGTTGGCGATCGCCACGGCGTCGGCGGCGTCGGTGAACGTCGTGGCCGAGAGCACGGGACCGAAGATCTCCTCTTGGAAGATCCGCATCTTGTTGTGGCCCTTGAAGATGGTGGGCTCGACGTAGTAGCCGCCTTCGAGCCCCTCCACGCTGCGCTGGTGCCCACCCACGAGCACCTCGGCACCCTCCTGGCGTCCGATGTCCAGGTACGACATGATCTTCTCCAACTGGTCGTTGGACGCCTGGGCCCCCACCATGGTCTCGGTGTCGAGCGGATCGCCGAAGGTGATGGCCTTGACCCGCTCGATGGCGCGGGCCATGAAGTCGTCGTAGATGGACTCTTGGATGAGGGCGCGCGACGGGCAGGTGCAGACCTCACCCTGGTTGAAGGCGAACAGCACCAACCCCTCGATGGCCTTGTCGAGGAAGTCGTCGTCGTGATCCATGACGTCGGCGAAGAAGATGTTGGGGCTCTTGCCGCCGAGCTCGAGCGTGACGGGAATGATGTTGTCCGAGGCGTACTGCATGATCAGCCGACCCGTCGTGGTCTCGCCGGTGAAGGCGATCTTGGCGATGCGCGGCGACGAGGCCAGGGGCTTGCCCGCCTCGACCCCGAAGCCGTTCACCACGTTGAGCACGCCGTCGGGCAGCAGGTCACCAATGACCTCAATGACCTTGAGGATCGACCACGGCGTTTGCTCCGCGGGCTTCAAGATCACGCAGTTGCCCGCGGCCAGTGCCGGCGCGAGCTTCCAGGTGGCCATCAGGATCGGGAAGTTCCAGGGGATGATCTGGCCCACCACCCCGAGCGGCTCGTGGAAGTGGTAGGCGACGGTTTGTTCGTCGATCATCGAGAGCGTTCCCTCCTGCGATCGCAGGGCGCCCGCGAAGTACCGAAAGTGGTCGACGGCCAAGGGGAGGTCGGCGGCGAGCGTCTCGCGAATCGGCTTACCGTTCTCCCAGCACTCCGCGATGGCCAGCATCTCGAGGTTGGCCTCGATCCGGTCCGCGATCTTGAGCAGGATGTTCGAACGTTCGGTCGTACTGGTGGCCCCCCAGGCGACACGCGCCGCGTGCGCGGCGTCGAGGGCCAGTTCGATGTCCTTCGCGTTGGATCGAGCGACCTGGGTGAAGGACTGCCCGTTGATCGGTGAGATGTTGTCGAAGTATTGACCATCCACGGGAGCGACCCACCGACCCCCGATGTAGTTGTCGTACGTGGCATTGACGCTGACCGGGCTCCCCGGTGTTCCTGGTACTTGGTAACGCATGGTGACTCCTTTGAGAGCGTGAGCTCCACAATCGGCTGCGACCCCCGCAGCTCAGCGTCGACCGTAGCGAGGCCGAGGTTGGCGAAAGGTTGGGACCCGTGGGGCGACTAGGGTGCGATTCAGGGCCACCGGACCTTTCTTCGGCGGTCGTTCACTGACTGGGGGAGTGGGTGAAGAGCGAACTGCGAGCGTTGCGAGGAGCGGTCGAGGCGAGTTGGCGCGTCGGCGTCGAGGGCCGCGGGTCGGCCCAGAGCATTCGACCCGAAGTCTTCTCGTCGTGGCAACGTTCGGCCCTGCGCGTGCCGGTGACGTTGCGTGAGGCACCGATGCTCTCGCCGGAGAATGCTCAACAATCCTTCAGCGAGTCCCGACTGGGTCGAGCCTGTCGGGTCATCCTCGATGACCTGCGCGAAGTGACCGCGCTGGGCGACTACGTGGCCGCGATCACCGACGAGGAGGTCACCATCACGTGGCTGGCGGGGGGGCGCAAGATGCTGCGTCTCGCCGATGACGTTCACTTCACCCTGGGCGGGTGTTGGAACGAGGAATCCGTCGGCACCAACGCCCTGGCCCTGGCCCACAAGCTCGAGCACCCCTCGTCGGTATTCTCCGCCGAACACTATTCACCCATGGTGCACGACTGGGTGTGCTACTCGGCACCCATCCTCGATCCCGTGACGGGGCACTCCCTGGGGGTGATCGACGTGTCCTCGCTGTGGTCGCAGTCCAACCCCGCGGCGATGGCGATGGTGCGGGCGCTGGCGCGCAATGTCGAGTACGAACTCGCCCGCGACGTCACTTCGCACCGCAGCGCACCGATCGACGCCTCCGCGTCGCAGCTACGTCTGCGACTCCTCGGCAGTAGCGAGGTCACGATGAACGGCACCACGATGCGCATCAGCCCCCGCCAGACCGAGATCCTGTGCATCCTCTCGCTCTACGAACGCGGGCTCACCCTGGATCAACTGGCCACCCTCTTGTACGGCGACGAGCGCGTCAGTCACGCGACGCTCAAGGCGGAGATCTCTCACTTGCGCGCCGTGCTGGGCGACGTGATTACCTCCAGGCCGTACCGCCTGAACACGTGTGTCGACGCCGACCACGTTCGCGTCTTGGCGGCCCTGCGCCACGGCGACCTCGTGACCGCCACGGCGTGGTACCGCGGATCGCTGCTGGTGAACTCGCGGAGCCCCGAGATCGAGATGACGCGACACCAGATCGACGTGGCGATTCGAGACGCGGTGGAGCGTTCGGGCAACGCCGAATTGATGTTCCAATTGAGCAATATCGTGCCCGACGACCAGTTCCTCGCGGCGTCGGCGGCTCGAGGGATGCACCGTGGCGACGCCCGGCGAGGACTCACGACCTCACGACTCGCCGGACCGAGCAACTGAGGATCGCGAGGTCGCCCTCGCGAGGTGACCACTTGCCCCTCGACCGCGTTACCGGTCTCGACGAGGGAGAACTCGTTACTCTCGGCGCACGGCGCGGTGGTCCGTCCCGGGCGCGCGGGTCACGACTCGACCCGGTCGAGCTTTAGAAACCCGGGAAGGCGCGGCGCAGGTGTTCGAGGTGCACTTCGGATCCGTCGTCGAGTCCGCCCTCGGCGTCCAGACGGCCGTAGATGAGACGCACGAAGGCCTCGGCCGGCAACTCCACGTCGACGGGTCCTTCGTGGGTCGCATCGACCAGGGCGACGGAGGACTCTTCGAAGACGACGTTGAAGTCACGCACGGGCTCGTGCGTGCGCACCGAGATGGTCGCGACGGTTCCCGTCGGTTTGCCGGAGCGACCCGCAACGAAGTGGATCTGGTCGAGGAGCAAGCTCGCCGCCGGCACCGCGAGCACGGCGTCGGGAGCGATGGACACCTCGACGTCCCACGTGTGCAAGACGTGTTCGCCCAGTCGCATGCCGACGAAGCGTTCGAAGTCGAGTTCCATCGGGCCGAAACTGACCTGCAAGGCCGCCCGCTGGTCGGGGCTGGTGTGGTCGAGGGCCTCGATGAACGCCTGATCCGCGACGAGGGCGTCGTCGATCTGCTCGAGGGGTGACTTCGCGTTCCACGCGTCCCACACCGACTGGTTGAAGTCCACGTCCGCGCTGGTGCCCTCCAGCGCGTTGCGCAACATCTGACCCAGAATCACCGCTCCCGATCCTAAGTGTGACATCGTGTCCGCGATGGTCCATTCGGCCGGGTAGGCCGGCGCCACGTGCTGATCACTTTCGAGTTGGGCGACGACGTCGCGTAGGTGGGCGGCGGAGGCGCGCAGTGCGGCAAGGCGTTCGGACATGGATCAGCTTTCGTTCGATGGTGCGGATGGGGTGGGGAAGTTCTCGGTCGCCCAGCTGCTGAGGGCGTGCATGGCCGGGATCAGCGCCCGACCGGTGTCGGAGAGATCGTACGAGACTGACACCGGGGGACCGGGTTCCACGCTACGCACGATGAGGCCGGCGCACTGGAGTTCACTGAGTCGTTCGGACAGGACCGAGTCGCTGATGCCGCTCACGTTGCGCTTGAGTTCGGCGAAGCCCGACGCACCATTGGTCAAGGTACCCAGGAGTACGCCGTTCCAGCGTTTGCCGAGGAACTTGAAGGCCTGAGCCAGTGCGCTGTCGCAGGTCTTGGAAGATTCCTCGCAACTTCCCCCGAGCGCGGGCGCCAGCGTCGCGACCTTGTCGCGAGCCTGCGTCGAACGTTCCGTTGTCACGGAGTAAATAGTACCAGGGGCTTGTTTGATGTGAGGTACTTTGTTTTTAAGAGTTACATGTGTTATAATAGTCAAAGACCAAGTCCATTAAGGAGTCTCCATGTCCCTCTTTCGTCTCGACGCCAGCATCCGCACCGATGGCTCGACCAGCCGCGCCATCGCCGACATCGTCGAGGAGACGTGGCGCGAGGGTCATCGTGACGACCAGGTCATCCGTCGTCACATCGGCCTCGAGCCCATTCCCGCGACGGCCTGGGCGAACGCGGTCTTCGCTAATCGTGGTGACCTGGCTTCGCTCAGCCGCGAGCAGCGCGAAGCGCTCGACCTGGCCACGACGCTGACTGACGAGCTCCTCGAGTCCGAGGCTTTCCTCTTCGCGGTGCCGCTCTACAATTTCGGCGTTTCCCAACACTTCAAGGCCTGGGTCGACCTCGTCATCACCGATCCGCGGCTCGCCAATAACGCGGGTCAACCCCTCAAGGGTCGTCCGGCCGTGCTCGTGGTGGTACGCGGCGGTGCCTACGGACCCGGTACACCTCGTGAGGGCTGGGACCACGCGGCGAGTTGGATGCGTCGCATCTTCGAAGATGTGTGGGGTCTGGATTTGCGCGTGGTGGAGTCGGAATTCACGCTCGTCGGGGTCAATCCGGCTCTCGACCAGTTCAAGGAGATCGCCGCCGAGATGCGCGCGGAATCCGAGCGACTCGCCGGTGAACACGGCCGTCACCTCGCCGGCGCTCTCACGCACTGATCACGCCCCCGAACGATTGAGGAGAGTTCAATGAAGAGTGCCCTAATCATCGTCGCCTCGATATTGGCTCTCGCGGTGCTCGCGTCCGCGGGGGGCAAGTTGCGCAAGGTGCCCCGCGTGGTCGAGTCGATGACGCACGTGGGCGTTGGCGAGCATCAGATGGTGCTCCTGGCGGTGCTCGAGGTCGCGGGGGGCGCGGGCCTCCTGGTGGGATTCGCGGTGACGCTACTCGGTCGCCTCGCGTCGGCGGGTCTCGTGCTGTACTTCCTCGGTGCGGTGAGCGCGCACGTGCGCGTCAGGGACGAGGCCAAAGCTCTCGCGCCGGCGGCCACGCTGTTGACCCTCGCGGTGGCGACTCTGGTCTTGGAGGTGCTGCGCTGATGGGTCGCGAAACGCAGAGTTCTTCGAACACGCGCCTGGCCGCGTCGCTGGTGGACACCAGCAAGTCGACGATCAAGATGCTCGTCGAACTCTGGTACGCGCTCTGGCACGATTCTCACCACTAGTCGCGACGGCGTACAGCCAGCGTCAGCCCCCCTTCCTTGGGAGCAAAGGGGCTGAAGCTGGCTCTGCGCTGTTACGACCGCGCCGGTAGTGACCGCTACATCGTCGAGATCATCTCCCAGGGGGCGAGGGAGGATCGGCCGCCTTCCCAGGCTCCGAGCACGTGGTGGGTGAAGTGCTCCTCTAGCAGCAACATCGCCGCGGCCCCGAAGAGGATTTGGGCACCCATCTCGGGTTCGGTCCCCAACAACCCCGACACCATCCGACTGCGCGCACCGGAGATGTCGTGGGGGTCGTTCTCGGAGTGCCCGCCGTAGAAGCGTCGTGCGGTGGCGTCGACGCCGAAGCGTTCGAGGGCGAGGTCGTAGTGCCGCATGGGCTCGAGCGCGGCCACTTCGTGGATCGCCACGTGACCAATGAGGGCGCCGAGCCACTTGCGATGCAGGGCGAACATCGAGACCAGATTGACGCCCGCCAGGGTCACCCCTGGCAGCATCTCGATGTAGGAACCGTAACTCGGGTCCAGGCCCAGGGCCTCCATGGTGGTGGCGAACATGCTCGCTCGCGTCCCCCCCGCGATCCGTGCGGCGTCGTCGAATTGAACCTCGATCAGCGCCGCCTTCGCGACGCCCGAGAGGCGCGAGATGGCGAAGGCCCGGGGATCGCCCTCTCGCAGTTGAGAGGCCGACTGGTGCACGCAGAGTTCTCGCATCTGGTCCAGGGTGCCGTGGCTGAGGAAATGGTTCGCCATCGCTGAGGGACTGGCGGCGACCAGGAGGTGATCGAGTGCCGTGGTCACGTCAAAGGGGTTACGCAGGTGGTGCAGCGAGACTTCCTGAGTCAGTCGCGCGGCGAACGCCTCTTCGAGTCGCGCTCGAAAGTTCAGTAGGTCCGTGTCCCACTCCCAGTCGTTGGCCGTGAGTTCGCGATAGTGCACTTCGTAACACAAGTAGAGCGCGAGGTGCAGGTCGTCGTCGGTGAGGGCGTCGTTGACCTCAATCGCGGGCATCGCGCCCAAGGTTCCCGGCGCTCGCGCGAGCGCGTCGATGACCGCGGCGCTCAGTGGCCCGCGGGGCCACGGGATGAGGGGCCAATTCCCCGGGACGTCGGTGAACTCCGTCACCGGGTTCATCGTATTCAGCGGGAGCGGCGTGGGGAGAAAGGCGGGACTCGGGCGCGCGTCAGTGACGACGAAGCCCGACGCGGTCTTGTTGAAGAGGTCAAATCTGCTCATGGCATCCTTGTCGTTGCTAGAGGTGGTCGAGAACGGGTCGGCGTGGCGTCGGGGGGATCGAGCGCCACGTCAGCCGCGGTCATCCAGACCCGAGCGCGAGCGCGAGCGCGCTCGTGGCGCCAGTGGTGCATGGTGGTGAGTCGATGCATGGTCGCGACAATGTCGGCAATGTCCTGCACGCTCATCGGTGCGATCAGCGTGGGTGGTGTGCCACTGGCACCGGAGAGGTTGCCCCGAGTGCTCACGATGGTGTCGGAGGCGGCAGATTCAGTCCCTGGGACTGCGTGGGGGCTCATCGGCCGGCCCCGACCTCGCGGCGCGCGTCACCCGAGCCCGCACGAACAGGGTCACTTGCCAAAGGCGTCCTTCACCTTCTCGCCCGCTTGCTTGAGGTTGCCCTTCAACTCGTCGATCGTGCCATCGAGTTCGAGCCCGGGTTTGCCGAGTTTCTTGCCGGCCGCCTGTTCGGCTTTGCCCTTGGTGATCTGCGCCACGTTCTTGACTTTGTCTCGCTTGCTCATGATGGCCCTCCTTGTCCTTGCGCGACGGGCGTCGCACAATTCACCGCGAAATCTGTAGCTCGCTCGGCAGGGGGAGTTGACGAGGGAGCCACAGAAAAATTTCCCACTGCAGGGTTAGGCGTGAGGGCCACGATCTACCTCAGTCCGAAGAGGATGATGAGAAGAAGGACGATGATGATGGCCGCGCCGAGGCTGATTCGCATGTTCACTTCTGCCCCCTTCGATCCTCGTGAGCGATGGTGATACTGAGGTGGCTGTTGCGACCACGCTGGTGCGTGAACGAACTGAAGGGGCGAGTGCAGTGCGTGGGTCCACTAGCGGTGCCGACGAGGGTCTTCATTGGCCTAGGCCGCCTTGTTGTGGTGGTCGACCATCTGGCGCTCAATGGCGTGGGCGGACGTCTCTTTCGGTTGACGCGATACGAGGAAGGTGATCGTTGCGGTGACGAAGACGACACCCGCGAGAACGATGAGTATGACGGCGGCGCGGTCCAGTGCGAAACCCGTCGTGGAGTGATTCATGATCCAGTACGTGGCTAGGCCGCCCACGATGAACGAGGAACTGAACGCCATCGCAATCTTTCCCATTTCGCACCACCTTCCATTCGACTGGCGTGAAGCCAGGTCTGAAGGAGGCGAAGTCTGGACGTCCTGAACAGCACGCTAGCGCAGTAGCGATTACTCCGAGCGGAGAATTTGCTGTGAACCTTCTGGCGAAACCCCCGATCCGGCCAGGGGCGAGGTCACCGGTCATAATGGACATCGTGACCATGTGGAGCCGGGAAGCGGCGATCAGTTGAGTGCGTCGAGCGTGCTCGAGAGCTTGGGCCTGGGCGCCGACGAGGATTTCTCGCACGACGAGGCGGCCTGCTTGGGTCGGGTCGTCATCATGCACGGTGCGAGTGCCAACGTGATCTGGCAAGAATGCGACGGGAGCGAAGGATCGGGCCTGTGCTCCTTGGCCAAGGGGCTCGCCAAGACTCCCGTGGCGGGCGACTGGGTCGTCGTCCTCGAGCGGCGCATCGTCGACGTGATGGTGCGACGCAGCGAATTACGCCGCCCGCACCCCTACGGCCGCGACCCTCAAGTGATGGCGGCCAACGTCGACGTGGTGATGATCGTGATTGCGGTCAACCTCGATCTCAATCAGCGTCTGCTCGAGCGGTTAACGATGATGGCGCTCGATTCAGGGGCGACGCCCGTGGTGGTCGTGACCAAGGTGGACGGCACCGAGGACGCTGACGCGTTCTGCACGCAGGTGAAGGAGCACATCCCCGACGTGAGGGTGGTGCTCACGAGTTCACTCACCAAAGAAGGAATCGATGAGGTGCGCGGCCTGTTGCCCGCGGGCGTCACCGCGGTGATGCTCGGTTCGTCCGGTGCGGGCAAGACGTCCCTGCTGAACGCCCTCGAGGGCATCGACGAACTGACGAGATCGGTGAGTCGCGGGGGCGAAGGTCGTCACGCGACGTCGACTCGCAAACTCTATCGCCTGGCGTCGGGAGGAGTGTTGCTCGATATCCCCGGGATTCGCCTGCCCGAGATCGTGGCGGATCAGCACAGTCTCGAGCAGGTATTCGACGACGTCGACGAGTTGGCACTGCGGTGTCGTTTTCGTAATTGTCATCACGAGAGCGATGACGGGTGCGCGGTGCGCGCGGCCGTGGACTCCGGTGCGCTCGCCGCGAGTCGATTCGAATTATGGCGCGGCGTGCATGAGGGCGCCACGACCGACCTCGCCGACGCGCCGCGCGATCGCCGACGTGCTCGCGAGGCCCTGCGTGGCTCGGATGAAAAGGCCTGACGATCTCCGCCGTCTACGTCGTGGGCCCCGGTCTCGCTGAGTCATCCGCGCGGTCGACGAGCGTGAATTAACTGAAGGCGAACTCGGGACGCAGCCCCGACTTGATCTCCTCGCGCACGAGGAACTGCGCGAGGGGCAGGTCCTCGGCGTGCGTCACGCCGATGCAGCGAGAACTCGTTTCGATCACCGAGAAGACGAGACCGTCGCGTTGCATGACGCCCGCCACGAAGGTGGGTAGCAGCACTTCGGGACTGGCCGCGAAGTCGTGCTCCTCGACTTCGCGGTGCAGGAGGGGCCAGACGTTGGGTTGAAAGCCCCAGAGGTTCATCGACACCAGCGTCTCAGGCGATAAGAAACGTGGATGCAGCCCATCGTCGGCTTCGAGGCCGTCGGGGGTGAAGTGCACGTTGCGCCGCTCGACCACGTGAGTGAGGCGACCATCGACAACTTGGCAGGTGCCGCGCGACACCGGCAAGTCACCCACCAGGGAGTTCTCCAACTGAAACGCCACGAGGCAACAGTCGGGATTGGAAGTCAGGTGCGTGCCCAACTTCATGAGTGCGTCGAGGCCGTAGAGGTCGTCCGCGTTCGAGATGCCGAAGGGAACCGAGTGATTCACGAATTCCTCGGCGGCCAACACGGCGTCGACGGTTCCGCGCAGTTTCTCTTGGAAGGCAAAGGACACCTTGTGGTCCTTGGGCCAGTGCGCGGCGACGTGCTCTTGGATGGTCGGCCCAGTATCGCGGTTGACGACAATGACGATGTCGTCAAATCCCGCGGTGACCGCGTCCGACGCGATCAAATCGATGACCCCCTCGCCGTGTCGTCCAATCGGGGCAAGTTGCTTGAGTCCGCCGTAGCGACGAGCTCGCCCCGCAGCCAAGATGACGAGAGTAGGTCCGCTCATGGATTCAAGGTAACCAACCTGATGAAGTCCGTCAAGTCGAACGTCGAAGTCTCAGGCTATTGGAAGACATCGCCGCCAATTCGTCTCGTAATGTTTCATGAGACCTTGTGATTATTCCAATACTTGGGTTCGTCAGTGGTCGATGGAACAGTGAAGGCGTGTCCTCTCAATTAGGCTCGAACGTTGACGGGGCCGTAGCTCAGTGGTTAGAGCAGGGGACTCATAATCCCTGGGTCGTGGGTTCGATCCCCACCGGCCCTACTGACAAATCGCAACCGGCGTCGTTCATCCGAGCAGGTTGAGTAAACGTCAGTGGGCGTTTGAGGAATAAATGGGGAGCTCAGGTCTCGTACGCACTCGTCTCGCCAGTGAATGGTCACAGAGTTGTCGCGTCGGACCGTGGGCGTCACCAGTCCCCCGGCACTTGATTCTTGTGTGACCAATGAAAGTCCGCGTGCTGAGGTCATCAAACCGTTGAAACAACCAACGATGATCAGGACTGAAGTCGCCAAGGTACCAGTCGCTTGAAACTGCCAAAGACATATGGGAACGAGAGGGCAGATTCAATGGAGCGCAGCTTGTTCCGTATACCGGCTACCGATATACTCGCCTCATGGTGTCGAACACGACTCGTCCGAAGGTCCCCATTCAAGCAGTTGGCCCGCCTGTCGACTTGTCACTTCATCGCAATGCATTGGGTCTCCCCCGATGAGTTCGCGAGACTCCGCACGACGCGCGCATCGTCTTACGAAGTTCTACCCCGTGGCGTGGCGCGAGCGGTACGGCGAAGAGTTCGAGGCACACTTGGAGCAGGAGTTCGAAGAAACGCCATACTCGTTTGCTCGTACGTTGAATGTCGTGACGAAGGGTATCTTCACGCGATTGAACAACTTGACGTGGCGGGTGATCTTGACGCAACCGGGCGAAGGAAAGTTCAAAGCAGGAGTGCTGATTCCAATTGCGGTGACTGTAGGCGTTGCGGCAGTCTCTCTTGTGTGGCCAATCAGTGGACGCCCTCCGTGGCCAGCGGAGGTCCTCATCGGCGTCCTCTTTGTATTCGTCCTCTTTAGTCTTGTTCAGGACTCTTATCGAATACGTACCGATGGTCCAGCGAAACGATTCTCGAAGGACAGAAACGTCACCAGTGGGTTCATGCTCTTGAACTCGGGATGGCTTCTCTCGAAGAACGTGATTGGTCACAAGACTCTTGCGTTCTATGTGATTTTGTCGCTGGACCTTTTACTCTTCGCCTACAAGTTTGGTTGGATCGGTTCAAAGCGCGAGTCTGTCGGAGAACCGACGATCAACAGCCCCCACGGGAACTCGAAGATCTGAGATCTTGATGACTGGAGGAAAAAAGTCAGCGAGCTTCGGTCACAACGAAGGGACGGTCACACTCATCCTCTCGAGTCTTGCTGGTGGCGAGAAGCACGGCTACTCGCTCGTGAAGGACGTGGAGGAGTTCGCCGGTGTACACATCGCTCCGGGCACTCTCTATGAGGCATTAAGCCGACTCGAGAAGCAGAAGCTCATCGAGCCCGTCGAGAGTGATGATCGCCGTCGGCCCTATCGACTTACCGCGCTTGGCGCGACGGTTCTCGACGACCGACTGCGAGCACAGCGGCGTGTGGCAAACATCGGTTTGAAGCGACTCGGTCGCGGGTGGTCAATTGCTTGACGCGTCGAGATAGATTGACTTGTCGGTTCAACGCGCAACAGTCTCGAACGATCGGGCATACGTATCCGCGAAAATGAGCAAAGAGCACGGGTTTAGATACTACGGTCACCCCTGAAACCGCCGTTGGACATTGCTGACTTCCAACCCCGAGCCGAATCCGTAGGTTTGGATACTGCGGTCATGCACAGCTCCTGAATACTCCCGGGCGCATTTCGGCAACAGGTACGAATAAATATCCTGATCAGTTCTGAGTTGTGAAGGCACCTCACTTATTATTCCAAACTTGGTATAATAAAGCAATGTCCCGTGAACTGCTCACTCTGAACGAAGTTGCTGAGCGATTGAAGGTATCTCGGCGTCGAGTTGAGGCGATGGTGCAGTCGAAACAGTTACCCGCTGATCGACTCGGTTGGCAGTGGGCCATTCCAGTTGAAGCTTTGCGGGCAGTTGAGAACAACATGTTGCGTTCAGCCGGAAGGCCGCTGAGCGAACTGTCGTCATGGAGAATTATTGGAGAAGGGCTCGGCAAATATGAGAAGTCCAACAGAGATGATCTTGATCTTCTTCGTCGTCGACTGCGTTCAAGGGCGTGTCACGTTGACTGCTACGTGCACCCTGGGTTATTGAAGCGAATGCCAGGGGACTTTCGCGGAGTTCTAGGAGGTCGAGCCGCCGCCAGTGATGCCAGCGCTCCAGTCGAATTATCGGACTCAATTGACGTCTACATCCGTGAAGATGAGCGTTCTCGGTTTGTGAAGGACTATGGGGTACGTCCAACGTTTGTCAGAGCGAACCTGTTTCTTCATGTTGTGAAGAACGAAGCATGGCCTTTTGAATCGGACTGTCATTTTGTCGATGGGTTTGTAGCGTGGCTCGATCTGGCTGATCGTGAAGATCGTGCCGCTGACACGCTGCTGGACCGGCTCGTCGGGGGTCGTCTGTATGCGTGAGATTGACCTCACGCTGGATTTGCTTCCTCGACACGAAGCATCTCTGCGAGGGCTTCAGATACTTTCGATGAGAGTCCCAACTGAGAATTGGTGCCTAGTGGGCGGCATGATGGTGCTCGTCGCTAGTCGTGATATCGGGAGCGCACTTCCAAGGGCACAACAGACAAGAGATGCCGATGTACTCGTTGACATATGCGCGGACGCGAGAATTCTCGCCGACGTTGCGTGGGCTCTTCAACAAGCTGGTTACGAAGTTCCTCCCGACGCCTGGGACAACGACAACGTCGCTCGCTGTTCGTTCGTTAGCAACTTCGCCCACATTGATGTGCTGTGCCCAGATGATTCCGATCCAGCGGACCTTGATATCAGCGGGAATATTCGAAGTCTCGCGATCCCCGGCGGCCGGCGCGCTCTACAGCTGTCGGAGCTGGTTCGAATTCACTACAGCGATGACGCCGCCGACGTCGAATTAAAAGTTCCTCTCCTTATGGGGGCCATTGTTGTGAAGGGATACGCAATGGTGGACCCAAAGACAGTCGATCAGCCTCGGCATGGCGAAGATCTAGTGGAACTCATCTCGATCATCGACGATCCGGTTGAGGTACGCGGGAGTCTTTCGATTGAAGATGTGAAATTGCTTCGAGAAATCAAGGCGCGCCTGTCGAATGACGGCGATCAAATCTGGGTCAGCTTCGATGTCGAAACCAGACTGAGAGTCCAAACGGCTTTGGAAATCCTCTGTAGCTGAAGATGACGAGTGCTCTTTCGCACGGTCGTCTTCAGTTAGTAGGTTGCACTCGCGGCATCGCCAAGAGAGAAATCCCACGCTTTATCCCACATACCAATCCGACACCACCGGACGAAACCGACACCACCGGACGGGAATTTGTAAAGATTCCTGATGATTCTGACATCACGAGACCATTCCGACAGCTCGCATCCACCTCATAATCCTCTAGTCGTGGGTTCGATCCCCACCGGCCCCACGACGCTTCGTATTCGCTCTTTGAAGAGGCAGGTTTTTGTCAGCCAACGGACAGATTTTCTATTTGAACATGGGACTTCCGGTGTTCTTCGATATCGTTGATAAAGGAAATATTTTGATTGGCAGACTACGTCCTGATGGTCACCAGAACACCCATTTCGTGACTCGCCCGTGGGAAATCCCACGCTTTATCCCACGCATGGGGCAAAGAGAGGAATGTGGCCAGCCGCCCTGCGATTGAGCAATGTTATGTGTCCTTGGACACCAGATGGTGGCGGGGCAGTGGATTGGTTCCGATCGTCGTTGGTACGTTGTCGGCGGTCATTTTTGCAGCCGGGTTCGGTACAGTTGCCCCGAGTCGAGAATTCCATTCCACTACTCGAAAAGTCATCTGAATGAATAGTCATTAAAAGTGATATATTGGCTCTATGCCGCTCCACCTTGTGCGCTTCAAGTTGTACGACGCATGGTTCAGCGGTCTGCCGGTCGAAGTTGCCGCGGAGATCGCTGAGTTGGTGGAGTACCTCCGTGAACACGGAAGGGGTGCTGCATTGCCCGCAGTGCGCCATCGCATTCAACAAAGTAAGCATTACCCGGACATGTGTGAAATCCGAGACGAGCGCGAAGTGGGTGGTGTCCATTATGTGACTCGCATACTTGCGTGTTTTGTGAAGGACGACACAGCAGTTTTGTTGTGTCTTGGAGGAAACAAGCGGACGTTTGAGAAAGAGCACCAGCGCGATTGGTACGACGTCTTTGTTCCCATCGCCGACCGAATTGTCGATGGATACAAGTCAAGGAGATAAATCATGAGCAAGAAAGTCATCGCAGATCCGACCCCCGAGGAATGGATGGAAGCCCTCGACGAGGGCTTCGTCGAAAACAGTGAGATTGAGCACCCATCGCGGAAGTTTGGCGCTTTACGCAAGAAGGCGCGTGACCGTATCGCAATTGAGCACGAGATCGTATCGAGCCTTGGAGAGCTTCGGCGATCGGTGGGTCTCAATCAGACGGAGGTTGCGAGCCGTTGGGGCCGCGGGCAATCTCAAGTGAGCAAGATTGAAAGAAACCCAGAGCGCGCAGAGTTGGCGACACTGGCTGGCTACGTAACGGCGTTGGGTGGTCACGTCTCGATCACCATCGAGATTGACAACCACGTCTTCTATGAGGAATTGCATCCGGCGATGTCTCCAAGTCCTGACGTCGACGCTTGAGCGTTGGCAAGAACTTGTCGTCGGTTCTCTACGATCGGTTGAAGCGAGACACAGAAATCACCGGGTCCTCTTTCGACATCGAGATAATGCCCCAGCGACTTCGAACAAGTCCGTCGCAGGTTTAGAGCCGATACACCGGAATCGATCTGGAACACTGCCACCTTTGAAGGCAACAACGTCTCATTGGCTGAGGTGGGCAGGATTTGCGAGTGGCGGGAGGCTTGACGATGTCGATCAGATTTTGGCGTTGAAGGACGCCTACAACTGCCTCGACGAAATGGTGGGAGCGGGCGAATTCTCCCTTTCCAAGTCGGTTTCCCAAGAGTTGCACAAGTTGCTGGCTCGACACGAGGCCATCGAGTCGGGATCGTTTCGTCAAGAGGTTCGGTCATCGGCGGCGGCACGGTGCGCTTGGCAAGCGGAGGTGTGGTGGAGGGCACTCCTTATAAGAGGTCGACGTTAGTCTTCCCGCGAGGGTTTTTTCATTGAGAAAATCCCACGGAAAATCCCACGTGCCAGACCGACACCACCGGACGAATCCGACACCACAAGACGAGTTTTCGTTCAAAACTCAGTCGAATCCGACACCACCGGACCAGTCCGACCGATTGCATCCACCTCATAATCCCTGGGTCGTGGGTTCGATCCCCACCGGCCCTACCACCACCGGCCCAACTCAGCCCTACCTGGCCGAATTCACGTGATTGCATACCGAAACCCGCGTACGGAACCTCGGCTCGGATCACGGTATTCTCGAGGACTTCGAAGTTCGCTACGGCGATGTAGCCGCTCTCTTGTCCACCTTGGTGGGTCGGGCACACGATTCACAGGATGACGGTCGAACTTT
>JARCRU010000030.1 GCA_029850535.1 Actinomycetota bacterium
GGGTTGTAGAGCAATTCGTTTTCGATGCCGGCGAAGCCCGGGCGCATCGAGCGTTTGAAGAAGAGGACGTTCTCGGCCAGGTCCGCGTTGATGATGGGCATGCCGTAGATCGGCGAGGTCTTGTCGTCCTTGGCCGCCGGATTCACGGTGTCGTTGGCGCCCACCACGAGAGCCACGTCGGCCGTCTGTAGTTCGGAATTCGCCTCGTCGAGCTCCAAGAGTTGCTCGTAGGGGACGTTAGCCTCGGCGAGTAGAACGTTCATGTGACCGGGCATACGCCCCGCCACCGGGTGAATGGCGTAGAACACCTCGATGCCCTTGGCCTCCAACACCTCCGCCAACTCGCGCAGCACGTGCTGAGCCTGAGCCACTGCGAGACCGTAGCCGGGGATGATGGCGACGCGACTCGCGAAACTCAGCAACACCGCGGCGTCCTCCGGGCTACCCGAGCGCACCGGCCGAGCATCGGCACCGGTCCCGCCCGAGGCGGTGATGACCGAACCGAACGCTGAGAACAACACGTTCGACAGGCTGCGACCCATGGCCTTGCTCATGAGGCGCGTCAGCAAGATACCCGACGCACCCACGAGGGTTCCCGCAACAATCAGCAGGTTCGAACCCAAGGTGAAGCCCGACGCGGCCACGGCCAGACCGGTGAAGGAGTTGAGCAGGGAGATCAGCACCGGTACGTCGGCTCCGCCGATGGGCAGTACGAAGGCGATCCCCAAAACAAAGGCCAGTCCGAGGAGGACCCACAGCAACGAGGTCTGTCCGTTCACCAGAATGATGATGATCAACACGAGACCAGCGGCGCCCAACACGGCGTTGATGACCTGCTGGCCCGGATAGGTGACGGGACGCCCCGTCATCAACTCTTGCAGCTTGGCGAAGGCGATCGCCGAACCCGAGAACGACACGGTTCCAATGAGGACACCCAGCAACACCTCGAGGGTGACGTACGTCGCCGGTCGACTCGAGTGGATGTGCACGAACTCCGTGATCGACACCAGCGCCGCCGCGCCGCCACCGACGCCGTTGAAGATGGCCACGAGTTGGGGCATGGCGGTCATGCGCACGTATCGCGCCGTGGGCACCGCGATGACGACACCGATGGCCATGGCGATCAAGATGAAGGGGACGTGGTAGAGATTGTGGCCGTCGACCTGCTTGAAGAAGGTCGCCACGACCGCGATGAGCATGCCCACCGCCGCGATGATGTTGCCGAGCCGGGCTCGCTTGGGGCTACCCAGGCCCTTCAGGGCCAAGATGAAGGTCGTCGCCGACACCAGGTACAGCAGGTCAATCAGCGTTCCGCGACTCACGACGCCACCTCATCTTTTTTCACAACGGTCGTCTTGGGCTTGGCCTTGAACATCTCGAGCATTCGGTCGGTCACCACGAAACCGCCCACCACGTTCAAGGTGGCCAAGATCACCGCGAGGAATCCGAGGACCTCCTCGAGGGTCGTGTTCGCCGATCCGAGCACGAGCATGGCGCCCACCAAGATGACGCCGTGAATGGCGTTGGACCCACTCATGAGTGGCGTGTGCAAGATGCTGGGCACCTTGGCGATGATCTCGATGCCGACGAAGATCGTCAGCATCAGAACCGTCGCGTACTGCAGTAGAGCGTTACCCATTACTCGTTCTCCTTCGGGGCGATGATCGCCACTCGCTCGACGCCGAGAGCCTCGGCCGTCGGGGCGTGATTGACGTCTCCCTGGCGGGCCACCGTGACCCCGACCACCACTTCATCGGACCAGTCGGGCTTGAGTTCGCCCTTGGCGCCGAAGAGAGCGAGGAGTTTCAGTACGTTGTTGGCGTACATGAATGACGCCGAGGCGCCCATCTGCGCCGGCGGATTCGCCAGTCCCACGATGCGCACCCCGTGATGCTCGACGACCTCGCCCGCGACGGTGAGTTCGCAGTTACCCCCGCCGTCGGCAGCCATGTCGATCACCAGTGAGCCCTCGCCCATCGCTTCGACCATGGCCGCGCTCAGCAAGATGGGCGCCTTACGTCCCGGCACGGCCGCGGTGGTGATGACGACGTCGGCGTTGCCGACTTCACTGAGCAGCGCGGCCTGCTGCTGAGCGCGTTCCTCCTCGGTGAGTTCACGCGCGTACCCGCCGGCCGCGTCGGCGGTGACGCCGAGCTTGACGAAGACCGCGCCCGCGGACTCGGCCTCCTCCTTGGCGGCCGAGCGCACGTCGTAGGCGCGCACCTTGGCGCCCAGTCGCTTGGAGGTGGCGATGGCCTGGAGTCCCGCGACACCCACGCCCATGACCAGGACCTTCGCTGGGCGAATCGTCCCCGCCGCGGTGGTCAGCAGGGGAAAGAATCGGTTGAAGTAGGTGGCCCCCGCCAACGCCGCTCGGTAGCCCGACACGGTGGCCTGCGAGGACAGCGCGTCCATGTACTGCGCGCGCGAAATGCGCGGCAGGAGGTCGAAGGAGAGAATCGTGATGCGACGTTCGTTCATCGCGCGCACGACATCGGTCGCCAACAGCGGAGAGAGGAACGAGAGGTGCGTGGAGCCCTCGGGCAACTGCGCCACCTCGTCCAGGGTCGGAGCATTGACCCGCAGGTTCACGTCGCCGGCGGGACTCTCCACAATGGTCGCTCCCACCTGGGAGTACGAATCGTCACTGAAGTGGGCCAGCGCGCCCGCACCACGCTGAACCTCCACGGACCAACCGTCGCCCACCAACGCTTTGACGGCGTCCGGGGTCAAGGCGACCCGTGTCTCGCCCGCGCGCGACTCTCGAAAGAGAGAAATTTTCATGACATAGTTTTAGCAGGCATCCCTCGCCGCCCCGAGTGCTCCCGTACCGGGTCCTTTGGCAGTTTTCTTCTCATTGTTCGCGCCGCGGGTCGACCAATGGCGACTAGAACGACTTGATGGACCTTTCTTTCGTCAGCGTCGCCTCCGACGTCGGACCGTGGGTCGTCGCCGGGAACGAATTGGGCGTGACGCGGGTGTACATGCCCCACGAGAGTCCACCGCCAACCCTCAGCACCCCCAGCGACTGCGTCTCGCGTGCCGCGCACCAATTGAAGGAGTACTTCGAAGGTTCGCGCTCCGTTTTCGAGGTCGACCTCGCCGAGACGCCCGCCACCGACTTCCAACGAGACGTGTGGCGCGCGCTGCGATCCCTTCCCTACGGCAGGGTCGCCACCTACGCCGACGTGGCGCAACTCGCGGGTCATCCACGGGCGGCCCGCGCCGTCGGCAACGCCAATCACGCCAACCCCTGGCCCGTCATCGTGCCCTGTCACCGCGTAGTGGCCCGACACGGACTCGGCGGCTACGGCGGCGGCGTCAGCGTCAAGAAGTTCCTGCTGGACCTCGAAGGCATCGACGCAGGTGACTAGTCGAAGGGCTCGACCGTGTCGAAGGTAGTCGAACGCAACGAATCACTCGATCCGGTGGGTAGCAACGACGAATGACGAAGTACCCGATGGGCCACCCAGAGCAGCACCAGCGCCGACGGGACCTCGACGAGACCCGCCAGCAGGATTCCTTGGGCCACGTCGCCGTGGCGCGCGGTGGTCACGTCGAACCAGGCGTCGATCAGTAGCAGTGTCGCACTGGCGGTGGCGAAGATCACCAGCGAGATGTGGCGACGCCACCCCGCCCAGGCCGACGCGCCCAACATCAACACCTGGGCCACGTCGATCCCCACCCACGCCACGTCCCAGTGAATGGCCACGTAGTGCCGTGGCAGTTCGTAGGCGACGTAGATGGTCCAGAACGTCTCCGCGAGGGCACCCAGCGTGAGCAGTCGCAACAACGACCAGCGAATGACTCGAACTGTTCGATCCTTCATCAGTTCTCACCTCACCACACTTGGGCGTGCTCGCGACGCGACCCCAGACCAGACTAATAACGCCGGACCCGAATTTGCATCGTCGAGCCCGACTCGACCGTGATGAAGCGCGCGTCCCCCCCGTGGCGCGCCGCGATCTCGGCCACAATCGGCAGGCCCAAGCCCGTACCGCCCGAGGAGCGAGATCGCGCGGCGTCGGAGCGCACGAAGCGTTGGAACAACCGCTCGGAGTTGGCCACGTCCACCCCGGCGCCGTCGTCGTGCACGCATATCTCGGCCATCGGGCCCACGTAGCGGGTGCAGAAGGACACCTCCTCATTGGCGAAGCGCAGCGCATTGTCCACCACGTTGCGCACCATTCGTCGCAGCATCGCGGGGTCCCCCCATATCCGCGTCGGTTGCACCCCCGCGGTGGAGATCGAGAACGTCGTCATCTGGCGCACCCGTCGCGCCTCCTCGTCCAAGATGTCGTCGAGATCCACTTCCTCACGGCGCATCTCCTCTCCGCGTTCGTCACTACGCGCGAGGAAGAACAGGTCGTCGACCAGGGAATCGATGCGACGTCCTTCGCGACGAATGGTATCGGTGAACTCCACCCAGTCGGTCTCGTCCAGGTGATGAGACGCTCGGTCCACCGTAGCCAGGAGCGTGGTGAGCGGACTGCGCAACTCGTGTGACGCGTTCGAGACGAACTCTTGTTGGAGGCGGGTGCTGGTTTGGAGGCGGTCGAGCATCGCGTTGAGCGTCCGGGCCAGACGCGAGACCTCGTCGTCACCGCCGGTCTCGGGCACTCGTTCGGTGAGGTCGTTGGCCGCGATGGTCGCCACCCGGCGGCGAATCGCCTCCACCGGCGAGAGAGAGAGGCCCACCGAGAACCACACGATGAACCCCACGATGATCAACAACAACGGAATCGCAATGAGGACGTCGATCAGGACGCGGTGATCCGCCTGCGCAATCGACGGACCGTAGACGAAACCCACCACCAGACCCGGGCCCAGGGCGGTCGTGATGCCCTGAGCCTGGCCGAGGCTCAACTTGCCCTTCAGTGGGCTCTTCTTCACCCAGTCGAGCAGGTCGACGAGATACTCGCTCGAGGAGTGCACCGCCACGACCTCGTGCGACAGCACCGGGTAACGAGAGATGACCCTGGTGGCGGCCCAGACCTGGCGATCGGCCAGATTGGTGACCTGCACGACGACGTCGTTCTTGGATTCGAGGACCAGGGGAACCGCACCGCGGACGATGTCACGCGAGGCCGAGACTTCGACCTGGGCCATGGCCTGGTTGATGCGACCAATGGCCTCAGCGTTATTCGAGTGCAGTGCCACCGCGTAGATCGCCGTCCCCGTGGCCGCGAAGACCAGGGCGGTGACGAAGATGAAGATCAGGGTGAGGCGCGCACGGATCGACAGTGCGCGCCGTCTCATACTCCGCTCGAGAACACGTAGCCCAGTCCACGAACGGTCCTGATCCGCGACATTGAGCCCCTGGAGTCGAGTTTTCGGCGCAGGTAGCCCACGTACACCTCCACCACGTTGGGGTCCCCGTCGAAGTCCGCACCCCAGACGGCGTCGAGGATCTCCTTCTTGGTCACGGTGCGGTCCACGCTCTCCATCAAGTATTCGAGCACCCGGAATTCACGCGACGTCAATTTTGCTTCGGCCCCGGCGCTCGAGACCTGGCGACTGATGGTGTCGAGCACGACGTCACCCACGACGACCTGGCGACTCTGACCGCGCTCGAATCGACGCAGCAGGGCGTTGATGCGCGCCAACAAGATGGACCACTCGAAGGGCTTGTGCAAGAAGTCGTCGGCGCCGACCTCCAGTCCCTCGATCTCGTCGAGGTCACCGTTCTTGGCCGTGAGCATGAGTAGGGGCGACTGGATTCCCGCCTGGCGAATCTCGAGGCAGACACTGAACCCGTTGCGTTTGGGCAACATTAGATCGAGCATGATCACGTCGTACGATGAGGCCAGGGCCGCCTCCAGTCCCGCTTGACCGTCGTGGCGTTGCTCGACGTCAAAGCCCTCGTCGCCCAAGAGATCCGCGATGGCCTGGGCCAGGGCCACGTCGTCCTCCACCACCAGGATTCGACGTGGCGAGTCGTTCATTGTAAGTAGAGATTACCGTTGGCCGACTCGACAATGGTGAGGGGGGTGAGACCGTGGGGCGCCGGTCCCGAGATCACCTGGCCCGTGGCTACGAGGAACTCCGAACCATGGCAGGGACACACCAGCATCTTGGCCGACGGGGCGTAACCCACCTGACAGCCCGCGTGGGGACAGACCGCGTCGTATCCCACGAACGTCCCTTTGGTCAACTGCACGACGATACCGGGGTCGCCGGAGGAAGGGATCGTGAAGTTGGCCGCGGAACCCACCGGCACCGACGTCGCCGGCCCCAGCAACGTGCCCTTCGTGGTGCCCGTGCCGGCATTGGCGCCAGCACCGCCACCGGCGAGGGTGGACGAGGTTGTCGACTTCTCGCCCGAGACCGCCGAGGCCTCTAGGTGCCCCACGGCCGTGGTGAGGTACCCGGTGACGGCCGCCGCGCCCGCCACGACCGCCACCGTCGTCGAACCGATCACGACCGTGCGACGGTCGAAGGTCTTGATGGCGACGGGCGTCACCTGGGGACGGTGCTGAAGGACCGGACAGTGCGCCGCCGAGCAGGGCCGGTTGGCGAGTGCCTTGCAGTGACCCTTGTTGAAATTACCGCACCACGTCTGCACGTTGTCGAAAGGAATCGCGACCAGTGGTGAGGACGCGACGCCCGCCTGCTTCGCGGCGGCCCGTGAAATCATCGCGTCCGCGCTCAGGCGTGAACCGCCCCCGGCGATGATGAGGGGCAACCACGCGAACAAGAAGACAATGTCGGCCCCCGTGAAATACGGCTTGGAGTGAAAGCTCACCGCCAAGAAGAGATTGAAACTCAAGAACGCGCCCGCCGTCGCGGCAATGCGGGTCTTGAGCCCGAGGAGCGTTCCCAGCCCGATCGCCAATTCCCCGTAGGCAATGACCCATCCGATGAGAACCGCGTGGGGCAACATCGCGTGCAACAGCGAGTGGATCGGGCTAAAACGCGCCGCTCCCGCCATCTGGGCCTCGATCGACGAGGGCGACGTGGACCGGAAGAACGACGGATCGGCCAGTTTCTGGAGCCCGGCGAAGGCGAAGGTGACCCCGAGGAACACTCGCAGCGGCAAGAGCGCCCACTCCGAAAGGGCCCACGCGCGCGCGGGCATCCAGGTGTCGCTACGAGAATCGGGTCGAGGAGCTGGCGCCATCTCTGGATTCTAAACTCCCCCTAATTAAGTGCGCACCGGTGAGTGCATCTCGGTAAGGATGTCCTCGTGATCAGTGCGTCCATCATCTCGTTCATCCTGCACGAAATCCATTCGTTACCCGGTCCGCTGGTCTACGCCTTGGTGGTGTTGCTCGTCTTCGGCGAGGCCGCGCTCTTCGTCGGCTTCATCCTGCCCGGTGAGACGACGGTGCTCGTCGCCGGCGTCGTCGCCAGCCAGGGCAACATCAACATCGACATCCTGTGCGTGCTGGTCGTCGTGGCGGCGATCGTGGGCGATTCCGTCGGCTACGCCGTCGGTCGTCACTACGGTGATCGCCTCTTGACCATTCGAATACTCCAGCGCCATCGCGAGGAGTTGGACGCCGCCATCGCCGGAATGCATCGACGTGGACCGATTTACGTGTTCCTCGGACGCTTCACCGCTTTTCTGCGCGCGGTGATGCCCGGCATCGCGGGCATTTCCCAGATGCACTATCGGCGATTCCTGCTCGCCAACGCCCTGGGCGGCCTCGTCTGGGGGGTGGCCTTCTCCCTCCTCGGGTACTACGGAGGATCGCAGCTCTCGAAGATCGAGAAATACTCCGGCTGGGCCTCGATCGCGCTCGTCGCTGTACTGGTGGTGACCGTGCTCGGCGCCCACTACGCGCGCAAGGTCATGCGAAAACGTCGTAGCGAGTCCCCGCGGGGCTAACGCCGCCGGAGTTCTAGGGGTACTTCATCCCCGACCAACACCCAGCGAGAACCCCGTCGCGCCAGTAGACCCCGAGCACTCCGCAGGGGTCCGGCGCCACGCACCAAGGATCGCACGTGCACCTCCTCGACGTCGTAGCGAGCACTCTCACTCACGTCATCGAGGTCAATCTCGACGCTCGACGCGAAGCTCGCCGCCGCGCGCGACTGGAGTTCAATCTCGTCCAGATTCATCGCGGCGCTGAGCGCATCACGCTCGGCCCCGCGTCGCCACGGTGGACCGGCCGCAGCGTCGAGGAATCCACGCGTCAAGAAGTCACGCGCCGCAAAGACACTGAACGTGTCGGCGGGCAACGTCGCAACGACCCACGCGACGTACTCCAGGGCTACGGGGACCACCCACGGCATGAGCCAGGCCTCCAGGCCGAGCCACGCCGGCCACGCCGCGTCGATCGTCGCCACGCCGACGTGGAGTCCGCGTTCTTTCGCGTGGGTGATTACTCGGGCGTAGCGCTCGAGGGACGCCTCGTCTCGATGTCCGCGTCGGGGCTCGAGGCGAGCCCACGAGACCTCCAAACACACCCCGAACAATCCGGATTCGCTCGCCAGGTCCAGTACTGACTCGTAGTCAGTCCAGAGACCCTCGCCCTCGCCGGGTCCGGGGTGGCGACCGAGCGAGATGGTGGGGGTGAAACAGGTAGCTGGCTGGTAACGGCCATCGAAACCACCCTCGCAGGCGTAGGCACTGAGCGAGGCGAGGACTCTCGGTTGATTCGGCACGTGGCCAGTTTCGCACGCCCGGTCACGTGGGTTAGCGTTTGGCCAACGCCCGCCGGCCACCGGCGAGAACCATGAAGGCGAGGAGACGTCATGTCCGAGGAACTACTACGCAGTCGCGATGGTCACGTCGAAGTCCTGACCATCAATCGCCCTGAGGCGCGTAACGCCATCAACCTAGCGACCGCTCGCGCCCTGAGCGAGGCCCTCGACGAAGTGGCCCTGGACCACGAAGTGTGGGTGGTGATCTTGACCGGAGCGGGTGACAAGGCCTTCAGTGCCGGCATGGACCTCAAGGCCTTCGCCCAGGGAGAGTTCCCCGCCACCGAAATGGGATTCGCGGGCATCACCGAGCGGCACTTCCCCAAGCCCCTCATCTGCGCGGCCAACGGATCAGCCTTCGCGGGAGGATTCGAGATGCTCCTGAGTTGCGACCTGGTGGTAGCGGCCGAACACGCAGTCTTTGGCATCCCCGAGGTGACCCGTGGCCTCGTCGCGGGAGCGGGTGGACTCATCCGCCTCCCACGGCGCATCGCGCGCGCCGTGGCCCTCGAGATGGCGCTGACCGGCGAGCCCCTCAGCGCCGCCCGCGCCTACGAGGTCGGACTGGTGAATCGCGTCGTGCCCGCCGCCGAGGTCGAGGCGACGGCGATGGCGATGGCGCAGCGGATCTGTGCCAACGCCCCACTGGCGGTGCGGGTGTCGAAGCGAGTCATGCTCGACGCCATGGATCTGAGTGAAGAGGACGCCTGGGGCCTCAACAACGAGGCCTTCGGCACGATCGCGGCGAGCGCCGACGCGCTCGAGGGGGCGATCGCCTTCGCCGAGAAGCGTCCCCCGGTGTGGCAAGGTAAGTGACATGATTTTCGCCAGCACCCAACTCGCCTCCACGTCGACCCTTGTGCGTGTGAGCTTGCACGTCCTCGCCGCCAGCGTGTGGGTGGGTGGGCAGATCGTGCTCGCCGGACTGTTGCCGACCATCCGATCAATGGGTGCCGAGGCGCCACGCAAGGTGGCCCAGGCCTTTGGTCGTCTCAGTTGGCCGGCCTACTGGCTCTTGATCCTGACCGGGTTCTGGAACTACGCCGCCGTCCACGGCAGTTCACAGTCCTCGAGTTGGAACGCCGCCTTCGGGATCAAGATGATCATGGTCGTCGCCGCGGGCGTGGGTGCGTTCTTGCACACCCGCGCCACGACTGCGCGAGCGCGGGGCATCTTCGCCGGGGTGGGAACGCTGGCCACCTTGGTCGCGATGGTCCTCGGTGTGCTCATCGCTGGTTAGCTCAGTCGGTACACCAGGGCACTGGTGAGCGCGGCGCACAGGACCACCACGGGGAACGGTGCTTTGGCAACGAGGGCCGCCAACGCGGCTCCCACCCCCGCCATACGGGGGTCGATGACCAGGTGCGACTTGACCGCGACGGCTTGAGTCACCACCAGCGCACTCAAGAGAACCACGGGAATCAGAGTATTTATCCTCTGGAACCGGGCGTTGGCGAGCCAGCGCGCGGGCACGAGATATCCCACCAATTTGATGAGGTAACACGCGGCGCTCGTGGCCAAGAGCACGGACCAGGTCAACACCGTGTTCACCGCCGCCACCCCGCGATGAACGCCACCAACACGGTCGCGATGATCGGCGTCCCCGAGGGAAGCAGAGGGGTCGCGATCAGGGTGAAGATGACCGCAACCCCGGCGACAACGCGCACCCGCGCGTCCCCGAGACGTGGCCAGAGGAGACCCAAAAAAGCGGCGGGGACCGCCGCATCGAGTCCCCAGGCGGCAGGGTTCCCCAGTGACTTGGCGCCGAGCGCGCCCACCAGGGTGAAGATGTTCCAGAAGAGGAAGACTCCCAAGCCGGTCAGCCAAAATCCGTGGCGCACCGCGGCCGAACCGTGGTGGGATTGGGCGAGTGCGACGTTGGTCGACTCGTCGATGGTGATGTGGGCTGCGAGCAGTCGACGCCAGCCCACGACGTCGAGCTGTGGCGCCATTTGCAGTGAATAGAGGGCGTTGCGGCTGCTGAGCAGCGACGCCGCCGCCACCGCACTGATCCCGGCGCCACCGGCCGCCACGACGCCCACGGCGGTAAACTGGCTCGCCCCCGTGAAGGTCAAGAGCGAGAAGAGACTGGTCTGCAGGACGGTAAACCCGGCCGCCACGCTCGCCGCCCCGAAGGCGACCCCGTAGGCGCCCACGGTGAGCGCCACGCTCAGGGCGTCACGAAACGTGCGGCGCGACACTGGAGGCATCGCTGCATTCTAGGGAGCACCGATGGTGCTCGCGAGGGCGTGAGGACTACTCTGTAGTCAAGACACGACAAAGGAGTGGACCGTGTTGCTCGCTGCACTTGATGGGGTTGACGGCATCATCGTCGTCGTTATATTGGGCGTGCTCGTCTTCGGTGGGTCCGCCATCCCGAAGTTGGCTCGAAACTTGGGTTCGGCCAAGACGGAGTTTGAGAAGGGACTCAAGACCACCAAGTCCCCCGAGAGCCCGGCGCCGACCCCTGACGCACCCCCCGCGTCGACGCCGAAGGACTCGGACTCCGCGAGTTGAACCGTCCTCGACCGAACGAGTCGTCGTGGACGTGATTGACGGCGACTCTGGGGTTGCGGTGAACGTCAAAAAGTTGGCTAAGGTTTAGCCGTGCCTACACCCGCCCTGCCCCCTCAGGGTGCACCGGATCGGTCGCGCCGTTGGCGTCGCGTGCGCCGAGCCGCTGCGCTCCCCCTGGCTGCACTCGTCCTCTCTGGTTGCACTGTTCCGGGTTTTGGTGCCAGTGCCGGAGTGACGGAAAGTTCGAAGTCCGCGTTCCACCTCTGGCAGGGATTTTCCATTGGCGCAGTGATTATCGGCGCCCTCGTCGTGGTGTTGATGATCTACGCCATGTTGCGCTATCGCCGCAAGGGTGACCACATCCCCGTGCAGCACCAGTACCACCTGCCCCTCGAAGTCATTTACACGGTGGTGCCGATCCTGATCGTTTTCGGACTCTTCGCCGCCACGTTGGTCGTCGAGAACAAGGCGACCGCCAATCCCCAGACCAACGTCGTGGTCAACGTCAACGCGTTTCAGTGGGGTTGGCAGTTCCTGTACCCGGGCACGCACGCCCTCGTCTACGGCCAGACCACCCAGAGCCCGACGATGGAAATCCCGGTCAACACCAACGTGCACATCAACCTGACCTCGACCGACGTCATCCACGGTTTCTACGTGCACGCCTTCAACTTCTCGCGCTACGCCCTACCCGGGGTGGTGAATCAGTTCACCATTCGCGCGCAGAGCACGGGCACCTTCTTCGGTCAGTGCACCCAGCTCTGCGGCCTCTATCACTCACTCATGTTCTTCCAAGTGAAGGTGGTGAGCGCCAGTGACTACGCCAAGTGGATCGCCTCGTTCAACAACCCCGCCGACATCGCCGCGGCCGCGGCCGCTTTGAAGACCACCAACGCGGAACTCGCTTCGGGCGTCGCGTCGAAGAACACGTACACGAAATTCGGGAGATAACACATGACTGACGTCCTCGATCCCCCCGTTCACGTCGAACCTCACGACGGGGGACACGAAGAGCACCACGGTCCCACCGGAATCCTGAACTGGTTGACCACCACCGACCATAAGGTCATCGGACTCTCCTACACCGTCACCGCGGTGATCATGCTCGTGATCGGGGGCCTCTTCGCCGAGATCATCCGCGGACAGTTGGCCACGCCTAATGGAACCCTGGTGTCACTGGCGCAGTACAACGAACTCTTCACGATGCACGGCTCGGTCATGATCTACCTGTTCGCCGGTCCCTTCGCCTTTGGCGCACTGGCAAACATCATCGTGCCCATCCAGATCGGCGCGCCCGACATGGCGTTCCCGCGACTCAACGCGCTGTCGTACTGGTTGTACCTGACGGGCGCCATCACCATGCTCTCGGGTTTCTTCACCGCCGGTGGAGCCGCCAACTTCGGCTGGGTCGGTTACGCCCCGCTCTCGAACAGCTTGAACACCCCGGGGGCCGGCGCGGACTTGTGGATTGGCGGACTCCTGCTCACGGGATTCTCCGCCATCTTCACCGGTGTGAATCTGGTCGCGACGATCTTCTACCTTCGCGCCCCGGGCATGACGATGTTCCGCATGCCCATCTTCACCTGGAACATGCTGGTGACCGCGATCTTGATCCTGTTGGCCTTCCCGGTATTGACCGCCGGTTTGATCATGCTCTACGCCGACCGCCACTTCGGTACCCATATTTACTCCGTCGCCGGCGGAGGTGTCCCCGTGCTCTGGCAGCACATCTTCTGGTTCTGGGGCCATCCCGAGGTCTACATCCTGGCCCTGCCCTTCTTCGGCATGGTCACCGAGATCATCGCGGTGTTCTCACGTAAGCCGGTCTTTGGCTACAAGGGAATGATTTTCGCCACCTTGACCATCGCCGCGCTGTCGCTCGGCGTGTGGGCGCACCACATGTTCACCACGGGTGTCGTCTTGTTGCCCTTCTTCTCGATCATGAGTCTCCTCATCGCCGTGCCGACCGGCATCAAGATGTTCAACTGGATCGGCACGATGTGGCGAGGCCAGATATGGTTCTCGACCGCGATGCTGATGGCCATCGGATTCCTCTTCACGTTCCTCATCGGTGGCTTGACGGGTATCTACCTCGCGAGTCCTCCGCTGGACTTCTTCACCCACGACACCTACTTCGTCGTGGCGCACTTCCACTCCGTGGTGATGGCCCTCGTCCTCGCCGGAATGGCCGGCTTGTACTACTGGGGACCGAAGATCACCGGCTACCTGCTGAACGAGAAGATCGGCAAGGCGCAGTTCTGGTTCTTGTTCATCGGTAGCCAGGTGTTCACCATTCCGCTCTACATCCTTGGGTTACAGGGTATGCCGCGTCGCATGGCGGTCTACCCCCACGACCCCCAGTGGAAGATGCTCAACGACCTCTCGACCTTGGGTGCGGTGCTGATCGGCCTCTCGACGGTGCTATTCGTCGTGAACGTCGTGGTGAGCTGGAAGAAGTACCCCGCCGGCGACAATCCCTGGGACGCTCACACTCTGGAGTGGTTCACCACCTCGCCGCCCCCGCACCACAACTTCTATCGACTGCCCCAGATTCGTTCCGAACGTCCGACCTGGGATCACAACCACCCCGAGCACCGCGCCTTGCACCACGGCGAGCACGAGCCGGCTCACGAGAACGCGGGGGCGAAGCAATGAAGGTGGAGGCAAAGATTCTGCTCGGCCTCGGCCTCTTCTTCGGTCTCATGTGCGCGGTCTACTGGAACTGGAGCCTCGAGAACGCTGGCGGCGTCATGATGTTCGCCGCCATGTTGCTCGGATTCCTGCCCGGGAGCTACTACTACTGGTGGAGCCGGCGTATGAAGCAGCGCCCCGAGGACAACCCCCAGGCGACCCAGACCCAGGGTGCCGGCGTGGTGGGGGCCTTCCCCGGTTCGTCGATCTTCCCCTTCGTGATGGGCATGGGCGCATTCTTCGTGGTACTGGCGTTGGTCTTCGGCATTTGGCTACTGGTGCCAGGCCTGGGACTCGTGGTGTGGGCACTCCTCGGGGGAACCGCCGAGGGACGCCGCGGCGGCCAGCACTAGAAGACTTTCGGCTCACAGCGAGCCGCGCAATACCTACTTAGAATGGGCCAGGTTGCCTACTCGCGCGTGCGGGTCGGCACCCGCAGAGTTAAGGAGACGAAGTGTCAACCACCGAAAGTTCCACCAAGGTCGTTCTAGGCGGGACTCGAGGTGGGCCCGACGTGGCGACGCTTCGACAAGACCGCTGGTGGATCCAGCCCGTCATCACCGTCTCGATCCTCACCGCCTTCGTCATCTACTCCACCTGGGCGGCCTTCCAGAATCGCTACTACTACGTCGGGGCCAACGTCGGTCGCGACCTCATCAGTCCCTTCTACTCACCGTGCATCGCGAGCGACTGCGTGCCCGGGGCGAAGGCGGGTTTCGCCTTCAACGGGTGGGCCCTCTCACCGGCGTTATTGATCTTGATCTTCCCCCTAGGATTTCGACTGACCTGCTACTACTACCGGCGCAGTTACTACCGCGCGTTCTGGTGGTCGCCGCCGGCGTGCGCGGTCTCTGACGCGCACAGTTCGTACTCGGGCGAGACTCGCTTCCCGCTCATCATGCAGAACATGCACCGCTACTTCTTCTACGCGGGCCTGGTCTTCAACACCCTGCTCACCTACGACGCCGTGCGCGCCTTCCGCCAGCCGGGGCTGGGCTACGGCGTGACCGTGGGCACCATCGTGTTGGTGATCAACGCGGTGCTGCTGTGGGCCTACTCGCTCTCGTGTCACGCCTGTCGCCACCTCTGTGGTGGTGGGGTCAAGAGTTTCAAGGCGCACCCGATCCGCTACCGCTTCTGGAAGATGCTCACCCCGCTCAACGCCAAGCACATGAACCTGGCGTGGGCCTCGCTGGTCTTCGTCGCGCTCACCGACGTGTACGTGCGCCTGGTCGCCTCCGGTGCCCTCACTGACTACAAGTTGTTCTAAGAAGGATTGACGTGACCTACGAACACCACGACTACGACGTACTCATCATCGGTGCCGGCGGCGCTGGTCTGCGCGCGGCCATCGAAGCCAAGCAGCGGGGCCTCAAGGTCGGCATCGTCACCAAGTCGCTCCTCGGCAAGGCCCACACCGTCATGGCCGAGGGTGGTATGGCCGCGGCCATGGGCAACGTCTACCCCGAGGACAACTGGATGGTGCACTTTCGCGACACCATGCGTGGCGGCAAGTACCTCAACAACTATCGAATGGCTGAACTCCACGCCAAGGAGGCGCCCGCACGCGTCCTGGAACTCGAACAGTGGGGCGCACTCTTTGACCGGACGAAGGACGGTAAGATCCTCCAGCGCGACTTCGGCGGGCACCGTTACGCGCGTCTCGCGCACGTGGGCGACCGCACGGGTCTGGAACTCATCCGCACCCTGCAGCAGAAGGTCGTCTCGATGGGCACCGACGTGTTCATGGAGTGCAAGATCTTGAAGCTCGTCCACGACGACCAGGGCAAGGTCGCCGGTTGCGTGGCCTACCGGCGTCCCACGGGCGAATTCATCACCTTCGGGGCCAAGGCCATCATCCTCGCCACCGGCGGGGCCGGCAAATCCTGGAAGTTCACCTCGAACTCCTGGGAGGGCACCGGCGACGGCCACGCCATGGCCCTGTGGGCCGGCGCCAAGCTCATCGATATGGAGTGCATCCAGTTCCACCCGACCGGGATGGTCTGGCCCCTCTCGGTGCGCGGACTACTGGTGACCGAGGGCGTGCGCGGCGACGGCGGCGTACTGCGAAACTCTGAGGGCAAGCGCTTCATGTTCGACTACGTGGCACCGATGTTCCGTGCCGAGACGGCCGAGTCTGAGGAAGAGGCCGACAAGTGGTACGACGACCACACGGCGGGCCGTCGTCCGCCCGAACTACTGCCCCGCGACGAGGTGGCGCGCGCCATCAACGCTGAGGTCAAGGCCGGTCGCGGCACGCCGCACGGCGGCGTCTACCTCGACATTGCCTCGCGCCGTTCGGCCGAGTTCATCCGACGCCGCCTCCCGTCGATGTATCACCAGTTCATGGAACTCGCCGGTGTGGACATCACCACCGAATCCATGGAAATCGGACCGACCTGCCACTACATCATGGGCGGCGTACAGGTCGTCGCCGACACCGCGGCCACCGCGGCCCCGGGACTCTTCGCCGCTGGCGAGGTCGCGGGGGGTATGCACGGGGCGAATCGTCTCGGTGGTAACTCACTGAGCGACCTGATCGTCTTCGGCAAGCGGGCCGGTGCCGGTGCGGCCGAGTACATCGAAGCCGGCGACGTGGCCGGACCAATGAACCGCGACCAGATCGACGCCGCCGTCGCCGAGGCCCTCGCTCCCTTCGACCGCGAAGCGGGTGAGAATCCCTACGACATCCAGCGTGATCTCCAAGAGATGATGCAGGCCAACGTCGGCATCATCCGCACCCAGAGCGAGCTCGACTACGCCCGGGGCCAACTCGACACCTTCACCGAACGCGTGAAGAACATCAAGGTCAAGGGTGGGCGGGCCTACAACCCCGGTTGGAACTTGGCCACCGACCTACCCGCCATGATCACGGTGTGCAAGGCCGTGACCATCGGTGCGATTCTGCGCAAGGAGTCGCGCGGCGGTCACACCCGCGAGGACTTCCCCGGTGCCGACCCCGAGTTCGGCAAATTCAACTTCGCGCACTCCACCAATGGTGGTAACTGGGACAGCGAGATCGTGACCGCGGAGTCACCGTTGCTGCCCATGCCCGAAGAACTTAAGGCCCTGCTCGAGGAGGAAAAGTAATGGCTGAGGTAACGATGCGCGTCTGGCGCGGCGACGCCAATGGCGGCGACTTTGAGAATTACACCGTGGCCCAGAACGAGGGCGAGGTGGTGCTCGACGTGATCCACCGCATTCAAGCCACCGAGGCCCCCGACCTCGCGTGTCGCTGGAACTGCAAGGCCGGCAAGTGCGGCAGCTGCGCCGCCGAGATCAACGGCAAACCCCGTCTCATGTGCATGACCCGCATGGACACGCTGCCCGAGGGACCGGTCACCGTCACCCCGATGAAGACGTTCCCCATCATTCGTGACCTGGTGACCGACGTCTCCTTCAACTTCGCCCAGGCCGAGAAAGTGCCGGCTCTACTGCCTCCACCCATGCCGGAGAACGGCTACGTCATGTTCCAAGAGGACGTGCAGCGCGGCCAGGAGTTCCGCAAGTGCATCGAGTGCTTCATGTGCCAGGACGTCTGCCACGTGATTCGT
Source organism: Actinomycetota bacterium (assembly GCA_029850535.1). Classification (GTDB taxonomy): domain Bacteria; phylum Actinomycetota; class Acidimicrobiia; order Acidimicrobiales; family RAAP-2; genus RAAP-2. The sequence goes on from JARCRU010000030.1 coordinate 17,412, forward strand.
GACCACGAGGGGAACAAGCAGCACTACGCGGGCCCGCGTTTCTTCATCCGCTACGCCGAACTCGAGATGCATCCCCTCGACACCAACGACCGACGCGACCTCATCCGTGAGGACATGGGTCTGGGCTACTGCAACATCACCAAGTGCTGCACCGAAGTCTGTCCCGAGCACATCAAGATCACGGACAACGCGATCATCCCCCTCAAGGAGCGGGTCGTCGACGCGCACTACGACCCGGTCGCCTGGTTGGGACGCAAGATCCGTCGCAAGACCAAGCGCTCGGCGAGTGACGCGGCCGTCCAGCCCGCCCCGTAGTTCGTGAGTGAATTTCTCTCGAACCAGTGGTTCGAGGAACTCAACGACCGCCTCCGCGCGTCCGCTCCTGCCCCGTTGCCCGAAGGAGCCCGGCCCTTTCGGGTGGTCATCGACATTTCCGATGCACCGGAACATCTGCCGCGCGCGCTCACGATGGCGATCAACGACGAGGGTGCGCGCGTCGCTCCGGGTGACTCCCTCGACGCCGACACCACCTTGCGGCTCAGCTACCTCGACGCCGCGGCCCTCGCCTCGGGTCAACTCGATAGTGCGAGTGCACTGCGTGAGGGCCGCATCAAGGTCCGCGGCGACGTCAACGTCCTGGTGCCCTTCGCCGCCTGGTTACACGCCGCCCTCACCGATTAATTCGACGTCGTCGCCTCACCTCGTCGCCATCGAGTTCCCCTCGAGCGCAACCCCGAGGTCGTCACGTCCCCGCGAACGTCACTCACTATCAACGATTGCACGAAGGTACCCTGCGAAAAGTCGAGGGCCATCTCGCCCGCCGCCCGGTCCTGATCGACCGGGCGGCGGGGTTGGTACGAGTAGTCAGTCCACGCTTCTCGTGGTCTCCACGTCGTCGTTACTTGATCGCGTACGTCGCGCAGTCGGCCTTGTACGTGGGCTCCGTGATCCCGGCCACTTTGGGCGACGTCGAGGTGCACAGGGCGGCGGCGGTGATGACGCCGTCCTTGATCACGGTCGCCTGGACCGCCGCGGCCGTCACCCAGGTCGGGGTCAACAAGACCGAAGGAACGTTGCGTCGACTAGCCACGGTGGCCGTCGCGTCGCGAGTGGTGCCGTTGACCAGACCGCTGGGTGGACTCACGCCGGCACGCAGGTAGATCGCGAGGGACGCCGCGGCCTGAGCCTCGATCCAGATGGGCTTATAGACCGTGCCGCACTGGTAGCCCGAGATGATGTTCTGGAATCCGGTGAGGGTCGCGTCTTGGCCGGTGAAGGGGACGGTCTGAGGCTTGAGGCCCTGGGACTGGAGGTACGCGATGATCGGTGCGGCGTTCTCGTCATTGGGCGTCACGACGGCGTTGATCGTGGGGTGGGAACTATAGGCACCCTGAAAGTCCGTCAGGGCCACCGAGGGGGTCCAGGTTCCGGTGTTCTCGGTCACCACGTTGCCCTTGGCCGCGCTGTAGCCGCCGGCCGCCAACGCGGCGTTATAACCCTGGGCGAAGAGGGTGGCGTTGTTGTCCGTCGGGGCCCCGCGCATGACGTAGATCTTCGGGGTCTTAACCTTCCACGCGCGGAGACAACTGAGGATCCCCGTGCCGATGAGGCCACCGACCTTGACGTTGTCGAAGCTCACGTAGTAGCTGCGCGACCCGCCCAAGGTCAGGCGGTCGTAGTCGATCACCTTCACCCCGTGCGACGCGGCGTAGGACTCGATGACGGCTCCCGTCGCCGAATCCAGCGCGTCGAGCAGAATGACTTTCGCCCCCTGGGAGATGGCCGACTGCGCCTGGGTGTATTGAGTGGTGATGCTGCCCTGAGCGTTTTGAATCAGGAATTGACTCGTGCTGAGACCGGCGGCGAGGAAGGCCCTCTTCAAATAGGGGGCGTCGAACTGGGTGTAGCGCGCGGAGGACACGGTGTCGGGCAGGAGCACCGCGATCAGCCCCTTGCCCGAGGCGACGACGCTGGTGAGATTCTTCATCGTGGAGAAATCAGTGTTGAAGGTTCCCCCCTGCACCACCGTGGTGGTGCCCGCCGCCGCCGTCGTGGTGGTCGCGGTGGCGTTCTTGGACTTCGAGTTCGTGAGAGTCACGGTGAGGGCGATGACCACGACCACGGCGAGCACCACGGCGATGTAGAGGGAGCGCTTAGTACGCATTGGTGATCCTCACGCGAGATGAGGTGGCCCCGGAACAAATGTGGTGAGAATGAGAAGGTTGCGTCATGGTCGTCTGCTTTCCTGACTTTCGAAGCTCTAGCGTGCGCTAGGCCACTGCAGGAAGCGAAGACCGGACCACCTGCGACCACCCTAGCGCCCCGTGGCGAAACTCGCCCCATGAACGTCGAGACGACCAGTGATGGCGAGTGGTCACGATGAAGAGCGCCACGTCGCGACGAGCCGGCTCCAACGACGCGTGAGGTGGTTACACCAGTCCGAGTGAACGCACGTCCTCGCGCTCACCCACCAACTCATCGGTGGTGACCTTGATGCGCTCCGCGGCGAACTCGTCGATCGTGAAGTCCTCCTTCACCGACCAGTTCCCCTGTCCGTCGGCCACCACGGGGAATCCGAACGTCAGTCCCTCGGGCACGCCGTACTGACCAGTCGACGTGACGCCGACCGAGACGCAGTCACCCGCCGGAGTGGGTGTGGTCAGGCTCACCACGGTGTCGATGGCGGCGTTAGCGGCCGACGCGGCGGAACTCGCTCCGCGCGCATCAATGATCGCGGCGCCGCGCTTTTGGACCGTGGTGATGAAGTCACCGCGCAACCAGTCGTGATCCGCGATGACCTCGGTGGTAGGCGCACCGCCCAGGGTGGCGTTCGCGAAGTCGGGGAACTGCGTGGCGGAGTGGTTCCCCCAGATGGCGAGGTTCTTCACGTCCTTGACGGGCACGCCCGCCTTCTTGGCCAACTGCGTCTCGGCGCGATTCTGGTCGAGACGCGTCATGGCGAACCATCGCTCGGCCGGGACTTCGGGCGCGTTGGAGCGAGCGATGAGACAGTTCGTGTTACAGGGGTTGCCCACCACCAGGATGCGTACGTCGCTGGCGGCATTGGCGGCGATGGCCCGGCCCTGAGGCTTGAAGATTCCACCATTCACGTTGAGCAGGTCGCCACGCTCCATACCGGCCTTACGCGGGATGGAGCCGACCAGGAGCGCCCAGGACGTATTGCTAAAGGCGTGATCGAGGTCACTCGTGGCTTCGATGTCGCTGAGGAGCGGGAAGGCGCAGTCGTCGAGTTCCATCACCACGCCCTGCAGGGCCTTCATGGCCGGCTCGATCTCGAGCAGACGCAGGACGATGGGGGTGTCGGGTCCGAGCAATTGTCCCGACGCGATACGAAACAGCAACGAGTAGCCGATCTGGCCGGCGGCGCCGGTGACGGTGACGTGGACGGGGGTGGTCATGATTCTCCTTGTACGGGTCTGTTTAGAGGCGGTCGACGATGGCGGAACCGAATTCCGAGCACTTCACTTCGGTGGCCCCCTGCATGAGGCGCGCGAAGTCGTAGGTCACGATCTTGTCGGCGATCGTCGCCTCCATGGCTCGGATGATGTCGTCGGCGGCGTCCTGCCAGCCGAGGTGCTCGAACATCAAGACGCCCGAGAGAAGCACGGAACCGGGGTTCACCTTGTCCTGGCCCGCGTACTTGGGCGCCGTGCCGTGGGTGGCCTCGAAGATGCCGTGGCCGGTGGTGTAATTGATGTTGGCGCCCGGAGCGATCCCGATGCCGCCGACTTGGGCGGCGAGTGCGTCGGACATGTAGTCACCGTTCAAGTTGGTGGTCGCGATGACGTCGTACTCCCTGGGGCGCAGCAGCACCTGCTGGAGCGCGATGTCGGCGATGGCGTCCTTGACGAGGATCTTGTCCCCCGGGTCTCCCCCGCAATCGTCCCAGCTCACGAAGGCGTCGGAGAATTCATCCTTCACCAGCTGGTACCCGAGCTTCATGAAGTAGCCCTCGGTGTACTTCTGAACGTTGCCCTTGTGCACCAGCGTCACCGATTTGCGTCCGCGTTCGAGGGCGTACTGCAGGGAAGCGCGAATGAGTCGCTCGGAACCGAACTTGGAGATGGGCTTGACCCCGATGCCGGCGTGGTCGCGAATGTCCCAACCGAAGGTGTCGTGCAGGTACGAGCGCAGCTTCTCCACCTCGGGAGTGTCCGCCTCGAGCTCCATTCCCACGTAGACGTCCTCGGTGTTCTCACGAAAGATCACCATGTCGACCCACTCCGGATGCAGCACCGGCGAGGGGACGCCGTGGAACCAGCGCACGGGGCGCAGGCACACGTAGAGGTCCAAGATCTGGCGCAGCGCGACGTTCAGCGACCGCATGCCGCCACCGATGGGCGTCGTGAGGGGGCCCTTGATGCCGATCAGGTGCGTGCGGAAGGTCTCGACGGTCTCGTCGGGCAGCCAGTTGCCGGTCTCCTTGAACGCCTTCTCGCCGGCGAGGACCTCCTTCCACGCGATGGTCTTGCCGTGCTTCTTCGCCGCGGCGTCCATCACCATTTGTGCGGCGGGCCAGATGTCGACTCCGGTGCCGTCACCCTCGATGAAGGGAATGATCGGGTTGTCAGATACGTTGAGGACGCCGTCGGCGTTCGTTGTGATGATGTCAGCCATGTTGCCCATCCTATGACGTGGAAATCGGTCGCTCGAGTGGGCCGATTAGGGTCGTCGGACCCCATCGGCCCCGTAGAGCGCCTCGTGGATCTCGCGGGTCGCGGTGGAACGGTTCAGGGTGTAGAAGTGCAGCCCGGGTGCTCCCGCGTCGAGCAATTCCCGACACAGTTCGGTGGCCGCGGCCACCCCCTCGGCCCGCACCGCGTTGGCACCACCCGACAGCTGGGCCACCTCGAGTCGCTCGATCAGTGAACGCGGCACCGCCGCACCCATCTGGGCCATGCGCGCCACACCCGCCAGCGTGGTGACCGGCATGATCCCCGGCAGGACCGGTTTGGTGACGCCGAGTTCGGCCAATTCGCCCACCAGAGTCGTCCAGTCGCGACGTTCGAAGAAGAACTGAGTCACCGCGAAATCGGCCCGCTCGAGTTTCGCCGCCAGGTGACGTCGGTCACTGGCCATGTCCTTGGAACGCGGGTGGCCCGAGGGATGGGCCGCGACGCCGATGGAGAAGTCGCCGACCTCACGCGCCATCTCCACCAGGTCGATGGCGTGTATGAAGTCCGAGGCGACGAGTTCGGGGTCGTCGGGGATGTCGCCGCCCAGCGCCATCACGTTGCGCACCCCGGCGGACCGGTAATTCTCGAGGATCTCGCGCATCTCGTCGCGGCGATGTCCGACACAAATGAGGTGGGCCATGGTCACCAGGTGCCCATCGCGCTCGATGTCGGTCACGAGGTCGAAGGTCCGTTGACGCGATTCGCGCCCCCCGCGATAGGTGACCGAGACGAAGGAGGGGCTGAGCTTCTCGAGGTCGTGCAGGGTCGAACTCAGAGTCGCCAGCTCCTCGTCGGACTTGGGCGGGAAGAATTCGAAGGACCGCGTGGGGCCCGCGGCCAGTAACTGATCGATACGCACTGTGCTACCCGCGACCGAAGTCATCCTCGAGTCGCACGATGTCGTCCTCACCGAAGTAGGTCCCGTGTTGGACCTCGATGAAGACGACCGGCTCCGCGCCGTGGTTCTCACAGCGGTGCGCCGCCCCGATCGCGATGTCGATGGACCCGCCCGCGCAGAGCACGTGAGTCGCACCGTCGAGCACGACGGTGGCGACGCCCGAGACGACGTACCAGTGTTCGGCGCGAAACTTGTGGGTCTGGTAACTCAGTCGCTTCCCCGGAGTGACCACGATGCGCTTGACCTTGTGATCGTCCGCCACGTCGTCGAGGACGGTGTAGTTGCCCCAGGGTCGCACGTCGTACTCGCGGCCCCATTCGTCAGTGTTATTCATTGCGTCAGTGTTATTCATTGGACCTTCTCCGCTGCGAGCACCGCGTTCCGTAACAACATTGCGCGCGTCATCGGACCAACTCCCCCGATTCGCGGGGTCACCCAACCGGCGACCTCGGTGACGTCCTCGGCGACGTCACTCATCAATTTAGTTCCCGACCAGCTCGTTCCAGCACCCACTACGGCCGCTCCGGGTGTGACCATGTCCCGCGTCACCAGCCCCGCCACGCCCGCCGCCGCGACGATCACGTCGGCGGTCCTCGTCAGTGCGCCCATGTCGTCGACCCCCGTGTGCACCACGGTGACCGCGGCGTTACAGCCCGGGCGCTTCATGGCCAACAACAGCGACAGCGGACGACCGATGGTGAGCCCTCGACCAATGATCACGACGTGGCGCCCCTCGACCGGCACCGAGTGCGCGGCCAACAGTTCGACGATGCCCGCGGGCGTGCAGGGAAGGGGGCCGGGGGTCCCCATGACCAGTCGGCCCAGGTTGGTGGGGTGCAAACCGTCCACGTCCTTCTCGGGTCGGATGCGCAGGAGCACCTGCTCCTCGTTGATCCCCGCGGGTAGGGGAAGTTGCACGAGAATGGAGTGCACGTTGTCGTCCGCGTTGAGCCGGTCAATCACCGCTTCGACGTCGGCCTGGGTCGCGCTCGCGGGGAGTTCCTCCTGATAGGAGTGGATACCGATCGCTTCGCAGTCGGCGTGCTTCATCGCCACGTACTTGGCGCTGGGACCATCGTCGCCCACCAGCACCGTGCCCAGTCCCACGGGTCGCCCGATTGCCGCGAGTCGCGCGACCCGATCGGCCAGCTCCATCTTGATGCGTCCCGCGAGACGTTCCCCATCCAGTAATTCAGCCATGTCGCTCCTAGTGACGAAAGTGACGCTCTCCAGTGAGCATCATGACGATTCGCGCGGCGTTGGCCGCCGCGATGACTTCGGCGTCGCGCACCGAGCCGCCGGGCTGGACCACCGACGTGACCCCGACGCTGGTCAAGGACTCGAGACCATCGGCGAAGGGGAAGAAGGCGTCAGAGGACGCCGCGGATCCCACCGCCTTGTCACCCGCCTTGGTCGCGGCGATACCCGCGGCGACGACGCGCGACTGCTGCCCGGCGCCGATGCCGACGGCGACGCCCCCGCGAGCTAGCACGATGGCGTTGGAGGTGGTGCGCGCGCACACCCGCCACGCCAGGGTTAGGTCTCGCAACTGCTCCGGGGTGGGTTGTCGTTCGCTCACGCAGCGCCAGTCACCCACTGGCACGAGCAGTTCGTCGGCGTTCTGGACCAGTGCGGTATTGCCGAAGGTGCGAATCGACCGACCCAGCGGCTCGGGCGAGGGGGCGCTGAGGAGTCGTGTCGCCTTGCGCCGAGCGACCAGGGTCGCGACGGCCTCGTCGCTGAACGAGGTGGCGATGATGACGTCGGCCTGGGGGCCGGCGGCGATCAGTGCGGCGAGTTCGTCGTCCACCTCGCCCCCCACGGCGACGATTCCCCCGAAGGCGCTCTGGGGGTCGGCGTCGAGAGCCTGGCGAAACGCCGCCGCCGGGGTGCTCGCCACCGCCGCGCCCGAGGCGTTGGCGTGTTTGATGATGGCGACCGCGGCGAGTCCGGGAGCGTCGTCGGCGAGTTCGTGCACGAGGCGCCACGCCGCGTCGGCGTCGAACAGGTTGAGGTAGGACAGGGCCGAACCCGCGTGCTGCACGACCGCATCCCACCACGGGGTGGAGCCGGCCACGCGATAGCGCGCGCCGATCTGGTGCGGGTTCTCGCCGTACCGCACGACACTGGCGCGCTCGAGGGTGAGGTGCAGCGTGGGCGGCACCACTTCGTCGACGGTTGCGGGCGCGGGTCCAATAGCGCCTCCTCGGTCCATCCACGCCACGATGTCGGCGTCGTAGGCCGCGGTGTGGGCGAAGGCGGCGCGCGCGAGCTCGTGGCGCGTGGCGTCGGAGAGCACACCGGATTCGCGCAGCTCCTCCAGGACCACGCCGTACTGGCTGGGACTCGTCACCACACCCACGTGGTGATGATTCTTCGCCGCCGCGCGCACCATGGTCGGCCCACCCACGTCGATGAGCTCGATCGAGGGGTCAGAACTGAAGGGGTAGAGGTTACAGACCACCAAATCAATGGGGGCGATGTCGTGGGCGCGCAGGGCGGCCAGGTGAGAATCCTCGGAGCGATTGGCCAGAATGCCCCCGTGGATACGCGGGTGCAGGGTCTTGACGCGACCATCGAGCATCTCGGGGAAGCCCGTGACGTCGGCGACGTCCAGGTGGGCGATACCCGCCTGGGAGAGCGCACGCGCCGTACCCCCCGACGCCACGAGTTCACAACCGAGTGACTCGAGGCCCCGCGCGAAATCCTCCAGGCCCGTCTTGTCCCACACACTCACCAGTGCACGCATTTACACATCCTCCATCTCTCGAATGACCGAGGAAATGTCGCGACCCTCGGAGAGTGCCGCCATCACCCTAGTGACCACCGCGGGGTAGAGCTCGCGCTCCACCGCCTTGATCCGCTCGTGCAGACTCGACTCGTCGTCGTCGTTCTTGACCACGACTCGTCGCTGCGCCAGTATGGGCCCGTCGTCGAGGGCCAGCGTCGCGACGTGCACGGTGCAGCCCGTCTCGCTCACGCCCGCGGCGAGGGCTTGGCCGACCGCGTGCCAACCCTTGAAATCCGGCAACAAGCTCGGGTGCGTATTGAGGACGCGACCGGGAAAGGCGTCGTGGAAGGCGGCGGTGATGATCGTGCCGAATCCCGCCATGGCGACGACGTCGATATCGCGCGAGGTCAACTCCCCGGCCAAGTCGCTCGAGTAGCGATCCCGATCGAACTGCGCACCGAACGCGCCGTAGTCGGCGCGGGCCACCAGTAGCGCTTCGATTCCTGCGGCTCGCGCGACCTCGAGACCGCGACAGGGTCGGTCCGCCCCCACGAGGGCAATCGCCACGCCCTGGTCGACGAGAGCCTCGAGGATGGTGCCCGAACCCGAGACGAGGACGCAGAGGCGGGCGGACAAGGCCTAGAGCGCCTGGACGATTTCGACCATCTTCTCACCGGCCGCGGTCGGATTGAGGCACACGTGGACGCCGGCGGCTGCCAACGCGTCCATCTTGGCCTGGGCCGTCCCCTTGGAACCCGAGATGATCGCACCCGCGTGACCCATCTTGCGCCCGGGAGGCGCGGTGACGCCCGCGATGTACGAGACGACCGGCTTGGTCATGTTGTGTTTGATCCATTCGGCCGCGCGCTCCTCCTCGGAACCGCCGATCTCCCCGATCATCATGACCGCCTTGGTCTCGGGATCCGCCTCGAAGGCCGCCAGACAATCGATGAAATTGGTGCCCGGCACCGGGTCGCCCCCGATGCCCACGCAGGTGGTCTGGCCGATGCCGTGTTGGGTCAATTCGTAGAGCGCCTGGTAGGTCAGGGTGCCCGAACGCGAGACGATGCCCACTGGTCCTCCGGGCAACGCGATGTCGCCCGAGGTGATGCCAATGTTGCACTTACCGGGGCTAATGATGCCCGGACAGTTCGGTCCGAGCAGGCGAACGTCGGGAAAGTCCTCCACCAACCGGTTGTAGGTGACCGCTTCATCGTGAGCGGGGATTCCCTCGGTGATGCAGACGATGAAGGTGATCCCCCCCTCGGCCGCTTCCACGATCGCCGCCGAGGCGAACTTGGGCGGCACCACGACGAACGACGCGGTCGCGCCGGTGGCCTCGACCGCCTCCTTGACCGTATTGAAGACCGGGATGCCGTCGACGTCGGTGCCCCCCTTGCCCGGCGTCACGCCGCCGACGACCTTGGTGCCGTAGTCGCGGTTGCGCAGGCCGTGGAACTTACCTTGGCCCCCGGTCAGACCCTGGACAATGACTTTCGTGTTTTCGTCAACAAAGATGCTCATGGCGCTCCTTAGGCGTTCGCGAGGGACACGGCGCGACGAGCGGCGTCCAACATGGTGGGTTCGGTACTGAGACGGTCGTTGAGGTGCGGCGCGAGGATGGCGCGGCCCTCCACGGCATTGGTTCCGTCGAGTCGCAACACGATCGGGGCCTTGATGGTGACCCGGGCGAGGGCTTCGAGGACCCCCTTGGCCACCTCGTCGACGCGGGTGATGCCGCCGAAGATATTGACGAAGATGGCGGTCACCTTGGGGTCGGCGTTGATGACCTCGAGGGCCGCGGCCATGACGTCAGCGTTGGCGCCACCGCCGATGTCGAGGAAGTTGGCCGCCGAGCCACCCACCTGGTTCACGACGTCCAGCGTCGACATGGCCAGTCCGGCACCGTTGGCGATGATGCCGATCGTGCCGTCGAGGCCGATGTAGTTCAGACCCTTCTCCTTGGCCATCTTCTCGCGCGGGTCCTCGGTCTCGGTGGCGCGGTACTCCTCCCACTCGGGGTGGCGGAACGACGCGTTCTCGTCCAGGGTCACCTTGGCGTCCAGGGCGTGCACCGTGCCGTCGGGAGTGAGGATCAGCGGGTTGATCTCGGCCAGGTCACAGTCGCCGGTGGTGTAGCAGTCGTAGAGCTTGACCAGCAGTTGCGCGGCCTGTTCACGCGCCGCTTCGTCCAGCTCCGCCTCGTGCACCCAACGACGCGAAGTCTCGATGTCGAGTCCGCGAGTGGGATCGATGGACAAGAACGCGATGGCCTCGGGATTCTCCTCGGCGACGACCTCGATCTCCACTCCCCCCTGCGCGCTGAGCATGCCCAGGTGCGACTTGTTCGCACGGTCCAACGTGAAGGAGGCGTAGTACTCCTTGGCGATATCGCTCGATCGCTCGATCCACAGGCGTCGCACGACGTGACCCTTGATATCGAGTCCCAGGATGTTGCCCGCGTGCAGGCGCACCTCGTCGGCGTCGATCGCCAGTTTGACGCCGCCGGCCTTACCACGGCCCCCGACCTTGACCTGCGCCTTCACGACGACGGGATAGCCCACCCGGTCGGCGACGGCGACGGCCTCGTCGACGGTGTCGGCCACGTCACCGGGCGAGACGGCGATACCGAATCGCGAGAAGTACTGCTTTCCCTGATACTCAAAGAGATCCATTCGTTTCTGCTTTCTGACTTAGGGGGAATACGACTACGGTGACTACGGCGCCGACGTGGCGTCGAGGGTGCTCTCGAGCCAGGTACCGATCTCGTGCAGGGAAGCACCCGGCGTGAAGACGCGTGCCACCCCGATCTCTTCGAGTCGCGACACGTCGGCGTCGGGAATAATCCCCCCCACCACCAACACGACGTCCTCGCGTCCCTGGGTGCGCAGCAACTCGGCGATTCTGGGCACGAGGACGAGATGCGCCCCCGACAACAAGGACAGTCCGAGCGCGTCGGCGTCCTCTTGTACGACGGCCTCGACGATCTGCTCCGGCGTCTGGTGCAAACCGGTGTAGACGACCTCAAATCCCGCGTCACGCAGGGTGCGCGCAATCACTTTGGCGCCACGATCGTGACCGTCCAGACCGGGCTTGGCGACCACTACTCGGTAGGTACGCTTCACGACTACTCATCTTACGTGAGGTGAGAACCCCCGTCGTCTCGAGGCTCCTGAAGGACGACGAGTAGCCTTGAGGGTCGTGAGCACACCAGGAAACCCCCGGGGAGCAGTGCGCGCCCTCGCCTCGGCGATGCGCATCTCGCAGTGGGTGAAGAACGGCCTCCTCGTGGTCGCTCCCGGTGCGGCGGGTCTCCTCTTTCACCACACGGTGCTGATCAACACCCTCGTCGCCTTCGTCGCCTTCTCCTTCGTCGCCTCGAGCATGTACATCTTGAACGACCTGCGCGACGTCGAGTCCGATCGCCAACATCCGACCAAGCGCCACCGCGCGATCGCCTCGGGCGACCTCTCAACGACGGCGGCGTTGAGCGCCTCGGCGCTGCTGGGTGTCGTAGGACTCACGCTGCCGGTGTTGATCCATCGCCCCACGGGCTTCTACCTGATTCTGATCATCTACGTCGTCGAGACCCTGAGCTACATCTTCTGGCTCAAGAACGCGGTGATCATCGAACTCGGACTGGTGGCGAGTGGCTTCTTCCTGCGCTCCTACGGCGGCGCCGTGGCCTCACACATTCCGGTCTCCACCTGGTTCTTGATCGTCGTGACCTTCGGTGCGCTCTTCCTCGTGGTCGGCAAGCGATCGGCGGAACTGCGCCACGTCGGATCGAGCAATCGCCCCGTCCTGGCCGAATACACCACCGAGTTCCTGCACTCGGCGCTCACCCTCTCGGCCACCGTCGTCGTGACCGCCTACTGCCTCTGGGCCATCGACACCTCCTCCACGGGCCTCTCGTCGATCAAGCACGACGTCATCCCCCTGCGCTTGACGGTGGTGCCGGTGGTGTTGGCCATCCTCTTCATCATTCGCGGCGCCGAGTCCCCCCAGGGTGAGTCACCCGAGGACCTGCTGTTGAAGAACCGTACGGTGCAGATCTTGGCGCTCATCTGGGTGGGGTTGATGCTGGGCGGTACCTACGTATGAGCCGCGAACGACTCTACGGTTGGGGACGGACCACGCCGGCCATGTCCGAGGTGCTCACGCCCACGTCCGAGGACGAGGTGGCCCAGGAATTGTCCCTGAGCCAGGGAGCCATCGCTCGGGGACTGGGCCGCAGTTACGGTGACGCCGCACAAGTCAGTGGGGGCGTCGTGCTCAACAATCGCTCCCTCGGGGGAATCGGAGCCATCGCCGCCGACGGCGTGGTGCACGTGGGCGCGGGCGTCTCGATCGAGGAACTCCTCAGCGTCACCATTCCGCTGGGGTGGTTCATCGCCGTGACCCCGGGGACCCGGCAGGTCACCATCGGGGGCGCCGTCGCCGCCGACGTGCACGGCAAGAACCACCACCGCGATGGATCACTGGGCGACCACGTGCTCGAGATGCGTCTCGTGACGCCACGGGGCACCTTCACGATCTCCCCCACCCTCGAACCCGAACTGTTCTGGGCGACCATCGGCGGTATGGGACTGACCGGCATCGTCACGACCGTGACCCTGCGACTGCACAAGATCGAGACCGACAAGGTCATCGTGGACACCACGCGATTCGCGAACCTCGATGACGTCATGGCCGCGATGGTGGCGCGCGACGACGACTACCGCTACTCCGTGGCCTGGGTCGACTGCATGACCAAGGGCGCGTCCATGGGTCGCGCGATACTCACCCGCGGCGAGCACGCGACGCGACGCGACCTCGAGCACGCCTCCCTGGTGGCTCCCGCGCCGCCGCGGCTACGCGTGCCCCTCGACGCCCCCTCGGGGCTCCTTAACCCCTTGAGCATCCGCGCCTTCAACGAACTCTGGTTCCGCAGTGCGCCCCAGCGCCGCGAGGGCGAGGAGCAGTCCCTCGGGACGTTCTTTCACCCCCTCGACGGCGTGAGCGATTGGAACCGCCTCTACGGGCGACGAGGTTTCGTCCAGTACCAGTTCGCCGTCGCCGACAGCGAGTCCGACGTGGTCGTGCGCGCGATCGAGCGACTCTCCTCCTCGGGGGTCCCGAGCTTCCTCGCGGTCCTCAAACGCTTCGGACCGGCCAACCACGGACTCTTGTCCTTCCCCATCTCGGGCTGGACGCTCGCCCTGGACCTGCCGGTCGGCCCCGGCGCACTGCCCGGAGTGCTCGACGACCTCGACGAGTTGGTGATTGAAGCGGGCGGGCGGGTCTACCTGGCCAAGGACTCACGTCTCAGCCCCGAAGCGGTGCGGGTCATGTACCCGCGACTGCCCGAATTCCTCGAGATCAAGAACCGAGTCGACCCCCGACACCAGTTGGCGAGTGACCTCGCGCGTCGACTGCACCTAGTAGGAAAGTAGCCATGGAAAACGCCTTCGGCCAACCCCAGAACGTCGTCGTCCTCGGCGGCAGTTCCGATATCGCGCGCGCGATCACCAAGAAGTTGTGCGCCGCGCGCGCCCACACCGTGATCCTCGCTGGTCGCAACCAGACTCTGCTCGACGAGGCCGCGCGCGAGGCGCTCGACTACGGGGCCTCCAAGACCGACACGGTGCTCTTCGACGCCGAGGACGTCGCCAGTGCCCGCGACGCGGTCGCCAGCGCCTTCGCCAAGGCCGGCGACCAGGTGGACCTGGTCGTGATGGCCGTGGGACTGCTCGGGGACCAGGTACGCGATCAGAGCGACGTCGCGGCCGCGACGCGCATGATGAGCGTGAACCTGACCTGGCCCGTCGCCGCACTGACCGAAGTGCGAAACCGGCTGGTGGCCCAGGGCAGCGGACGCATCCTGGTCATGTCCTCGGTGGGCGCGGTGAGGGTACGTTCGAGCGCCTACCTCTACGGCGGCGCCAAGGCCGGACTGGACCGACTCTGCCAGGGCCTGGCCGACTCACTCGAGGGCACCGGCGTCACGCTGCAACTGGTCCGGCCCGGGGCGGTTCGCACCCGCATGACCGAAGGACTTCGCGAAGTGCCCTTCACCACCGGCGTCAACCAAGTCGCCGACACCGTGATCAAGGGGCTCTCGAAGGGCGAGGCGGTCATCTGGAGTCCACCGATTCTCAAATACGTCTACGCCGTCCTGCGCCACCTCCCGCGCCCGGTCTGGCGCAAGGTGATGGACCGCTAGGACCTCATCGTCGCGTTGACGTCTCGGACTCCTCCGGGTGTTACTGGTACTGAGGTCGCAGGCTCATCACGAAGAAGTCGCGGACCCACCAATTCGCGAAGAACCGACCAGGGTTGCCGACCATGCTCGGCAGCAGGTTCGTCCCGTTGGCCCCATTGATGGGCGTGCCGATGGGTCCCGAGTACGTCGTGTACTGCACCCAGTCGGTGTTGATGTCGAGTTCCATTGCGCGCACCGCGCCCGCGCGCACGAGCGTATCGGCGAGGTCGCTGATCGAGAGCCCCGGACCGCCCACGTAGACCAGCGCCCCGTCCGCGGTGATGCCCAGTCCCGATCGGAACACGTTGAAGGTGCCGCCGAGCGTCTTGCCCCAGGCAATCGCGTTGGGGTTGGCGAGACCCGCCACCGGCTTGCCGGCGTCGACGATGAGGTTGAGGTTCTGACGCACCGAGGCGACGTTGGGGGTCATGTGAAAGTCACGCCCCCACTCGCCCACGTCCATCGTGCCGTCCTTGTAGACGATCACCGACGCGGCACCGGGGCGCAGGGGAATGATCATCTTGTTGTTCGTGAAGTAGCCGCCGTTGGCGTCGGACATGCGAAATCCCGCGTTGAACGCCGCGACGAGGGTCTTGGAGGCGGGTGCCGAAATCGGAGCGGTGAAGGGGAAGGGGCCGCCTCCGGGGATCGTGGAACCCGAGTAGAGCTGACCCGAGAGGATCTTGGTGTCCATCCAGGCCACTCCCACCACGTAGCTGGTGTGGACGGCGTCGGGTCGGATGAAGGTCGTATAGACGGCGGCCTTGCCCGATGCCGTCAGGCGACCCGCCGGGTACCAGACGCCCTCGTGCGCGAGTGGCACGGCGGCGGGGGTCTTCAAATTCGCGGGAACGGGCAGTGGGCTCGAGCCCTTCGAGATCACGACCGACGGCACTGTCGGAATCGAATTCTTGCTCGGCGCGCCACCCACGGCGGCGGGGTGCAACCGGTTGTACTCGGTCTCGCCCCACGTGACGAAACCCCCGAGTCCGTGTAGACGTCCCCACTCGGCCAAGCGCGCTTGTAGCGAGACGCCGTAGGAGGGGTTGCTGAGGGCGAAGCCCAGCGTCACCCCGTAGTACGAGACCAGCAGGAGCGTCAGGGCCGCGGCCACCGCGATGACGCGGCGGCGCCAGTACACGTAGGCGGGCAGTCGGCGCGAATGCCGCGGCGACGCGTTGCGATACGGCGCTCGAACCGTGGGACCCGGCTGAGGGCGCGACTGACTGCGCGGCGGCGCTTCGTTACTCATGAAGTTCCAATTTTACACAGGCTCTTCAAAGAAACACCGAAGGTGTCTCAATTCCCGCTAAGAAGTGACTAAGAGCCTGACGCGCGCCGCAGCGGAGTCATCGCCAGCACCAGTTGCTTGGTGCCGTGGTCGTCGAAGTTCACGCTCGCTCGGGCGTGACTTCCCGACCCGTCGACCCTGGTGACGACCCCTCGCCCGTAGCGGTCGTGCACGACGCGTTCGCCCACCCGGAGACCCAAATTCTCTGCCCCCGTCGAACGAACCGGTGGCGCGGTCCCCGTGCCGAAGGCCTTGCCCGAAGTGAAGTCGCTCCCGCGCCCGACGAAACCATCCTCGTCGGAACTGAACGTCGCACGGCGCATCGGCAGTGACGACGAGAGGTCGTGCACCAATTCGGGGGGAATCTCTTGGAGGAAGCGACTCGGCAGAGCGTCCGTACGTTGGCCCCACATGGTCCGGCTCCAGGCGTGCGTCAAGATCAGGTGACGCATCGCGCGGGTCAGTCCCACGTAACACAAGCGTCGCTCCTCCTCGAGTTCGGCCTCGTCGGAGAGTGCGCGACGATGCGGGAAGATCGTCTCCTCGAGACCGGTGATCACCACGAGGGGGAACTCGAGTCCCTTCGCGACGTGCATCGTCATGAGCGAGATGGCGCCCGCGCCCCCGTCGAGCTGGTCGGAATCCGCCACCAGGGCCATGCGTTCGACGAAGTCCATCAAGGTGTCGTACTGCGCCGCGGCCGACGCGAGTTCACCCAGGTTCTCCAGACGCGAGATCGCCTCGTCGGAGTTCTCGGCGCGCAACGCGTCGCCCATTCCGGTCTCGCGCACGATGGCGTCGATCATCTCACGCGGGGTCAAGTCGTTGGCGAGGGCGCGTAGCTCGTCCATGGTGAAGGCGAAGCGCTCGGCTCCCGAGAGCGCCTTCGCACTCAGGCCCGCCGCGGCGCCGTAGTGAGCCGCCTCGGCGAAGGAGAGCGAATTCTCGGCCGCGTAGATGCCGAGTTTGGCCTGGGCCGCCTCGCCGATGCCTCGCTTGGGTTCGTTGATCACCCGGCGCGCCGACGCCTCGTCGCGGGGATTCACGACGAGTCGTGCGTAGGCGAGCGCCGTCTTGATCTCCTTGCGGTCGTAGAAGCGCATCCCGGAAATGACCCGATAGGGGATGCCGGCGCGCAACATCTCCTCCTCGAGCACACGGCTCTGCGCGTTCGTGCGATAGAAGACCGCCATCTGATTCCACTCGACACCAGCCTCGGTGCGAGCGCGACGTAATTCGGTGGCAATCCAGCGGCCCTCGTCGTACTCGTCGCCGGCGCGATAGAGCCGTATCCGCTCGCCGGCCCCGTGGTCGGTGAAGAGGTTCTTGGCGTGGCGTGACGCGTTCTTGGCGATGACGGCGTTGGCGGCGTCGAGGATCGTCTGGGTCGAACGGAAGTTCTGCTCGAGCAAAATGACGTCGGCGTCGGGGAAACGCTGTTCGAACTGCAGAATGTTGCGCACGTCGGCAGCCCGGAATCGATAGATCGACTGGTCCGAGTCACCCACCACGCACAGGTTGCGGTGCTGGGCGGCGAGCATCATCACCAATTCATTCTGCACACCGTTGGTGTCTTGGAACTCGTCGACCAGCAGGTAGCGAAAACGTTGCTGATACGACGCGAGCACCGCGGCGTCGGCGCGCAGCATGGCGACCGCGTTGAGCAGTAGGTCGTCGAAGTCCATCGCGTTGGCCAACTTGAGTCGCGCCTCGTAGAGACGATAGATCTCGGCGATACGACGGTGGTGCGGATCCTCGGCGTGGCCGGCGTCGCCGTAGCGCTCGGCCGAGAGCATCTCGTTCTTGGCCGCCGAGATCGCCGCGGCGACACTGCGCGGACTGACGCGCTTGGTGTCGAGGTTCAGTTCCTTCATGATGCGTTCCACCGCCGACTCGGCGTCACCCGCGTCGTAGATCGTGAAACCGCGCTGGTAGCCCAGCACCTCGGCGTGCGCTCGCAGCATGCGCAGACACGCCGAGTGAAACGTCGACACCCACATGTTCTTGGCGTCCTCGCCCACCAGATCCACCACGCGTCGCCGCATCTCGTCGGCGGCCTTGTTGGTGAAGGTGATGGCCATGATCTCGTGGGATCGCGCGTCGCCACTGGCGAGCAAGTGCGCGATGCGTCGGGTGAGGACCCGGGTCTTACCCGACCCCGCCCCGGCCACGACCAGGAGGGGGCCCCCGCGCTGGATGACCGCCTGACGCTGGGGCTCGGTCAGCCCCTCGAGCAGGCTGTCGGGGTCGAGGCCCGCGGGATTCTCTGCGACGTTGCCCCACAACGCGTCGTCAGAGAAGGATCGCCGGCTCACTCCCACTCAATGGTGCCGGGCGGCTTCGAGGTCACGTCCAGCGCCACTCGATTGACACCCGGCACTTCACGAATCAATCGGTTGGCGATGGATTCAATGACCTCGTAGGGCAGGCGGGCCCAGTCCGCGGTCATGGCGTCGTCGGAGGTGACCGCTCGAATAACGATCGGGTACGCGTAGGTTCGTCCGTCTCCCATGACCCCCACGGTACGCACCGCCGGTAACACGGCAAAACTCTGCCAGAGTTCGCGGTACAGTCCGGCCCGCTTGATCTCGTCGACCACCACGTGATCCGCGTTACGCAGGATCTCGGCGCGCTCGCGGGTGACTTCACCAATGATGCGCACGCCCAGTCCCGGACCGGGAAACGGCTGGCGCCAGACGATCTCGTCGGGCAGGCCGAGCTCCTCTCCCACGTGGCGCACCTCGTCCTTGAAGAGACTGCGCAACGGTTCGATCAAGTCGAACGAGAGGTCCTCGGGCAGACCCCCCACGTTGTGGTGGCTCTTGATGTTGGCGGCGTGACCCGAGCCCGACTCGATGACGTCGGGGTAGAGGGTGCCCTGGACCAAGAAGCGGGGGGCATCCTCGCCCTCGGTGAGTTCGCGCGCGACGGCCTCGAACTCTCGGATGAAGAGTTCGCCGATGATCTTGCGTTTGCGTTCGGGGTCGGTCACCCCGGCCAGCGCTTCGAAGAAGCGGTCCTGGGCCTTGACGTGAATGAGTCGCACTCCGAATTGACGGGTGAAGGTGGCTTCGATCTGCTCGCCCTCGTTCTGGCGCATGAGCCCGGTGTCGACGAAGACGCAGGTCAACTGGGTGCCGATGGCCTTGGTCACCAGCGCGGCCGCGACGGCGGAGTCCACGCCACCCGAGAGGGCGCACAGCACTCGCTCGGTGCCGACGCGCGCGCGAATGGCCGCGACCTGGTCGTCGATGATGGAAGTATTGGTCCAGGTGGGAGGGATCTCGGCCACGTGGTGCAAGAAGTTCTCGAGCAGTTCTTGCCCACGTTCGGAATGCGCCACTTCCGGGTGGAATTGCACCGCGAAGAGTTGACGGCTCGTGTCCTCCATTACCGCGACCGGCGCCAACGGGGTGGACGCGGTGACCACGAAGCCCGCGGGCGCGGTGGCGATGGCGTCGCCGTGGCTCATCCAACACGACTGCGTGTCGGGCCACTCCGCCATGAGAGAACTCGGACCGTGACGGGTCAGCTCGGTGCGTCCGTATTCCCCGGCGCCGGTGTGCGCCACCTCGCCGCCCAGTTGTTGGGCCATGAGTTGGGCGCCGTAGCAAATACCCAACATCGGGATGCCGAGTTCGAAGATGGCCGGGTCCAGCGACGGCGCGGGAACCTCGTAGACCGACTGGGGGCCACCCGAGAGAATGATGGCCGACGGTTGCTTCGCGCGCACCTCGTCGGCGCTGATGGTGCTCTGGACGATCTCGGAGTAGACGCGCGCTTCACGCACGCGTCGCGCGATCAGCTGGGCGTACTGGGCCCCGAAGTCAACGACCAGGACCGTCAATGTCCCATGCCTACGCCCTGGGCGCGCTGCAATTGCTTGCCCTCGGTCTGCAACGACGGCGCCAGCATGATCTCGGCCTTCTGGAATTCCTTCAGCGTCTCGTAGCCGCAGGTCGCCATCGACGTGCGCAGGGCGCCGAAGAGGTTGAGACGACCGTCATTCTCGTGGGCCGGTCCGACCAAGACTTCCTTCAAGGTGCCACGCACCTTGGTGCGCACGCGCGTGCCGCGCGGCAACGTCGGGTGAAAGGTCGCCATACCCCAGTGGAAACCGTGCGCCGGCGCCTCGACGGCGCTAGTGAGGGGCGAACCAATCATGACTGCGTCCGCACCGCACGCAATCGCCTTGGCGATGTCGCCGCCCTTGGACATGCCACCGTCGGCGATGACGTGCACGTAAACACCCGTCTCGTCCAGGTGGCGCATGCGCGCGCCGGCGACGTCAGCGATGGCCGTCGCCTGGGGGACGCCAATGCCGAGCACGGCGCGTGAGGTGCAGGCGTTACCCGGACCGACTCCCACCAGGACGCCCGCGGCGCCGGTGCGCATCAGGTGCAGGGCCGCCTGGTAGCTCGCGCATCCGCCCACGATGACGGGCAACTCGAATTCACGGATGAACTTCTTCAAATTCAGGGGCTCCACGGTCTTGGACACGTGTTCGGCCGACACGACGGTCCCCTGGATCACCAGGATGTCGAGTCCGGCGTCCAGGATGGTCTTGGCCATCCAGTCCGTCTTCTGGGGGGTCACCGAGGCGGATGTGGTGATGCCGGCGGCCTTCATCTGGCGAATACGCTCGGCGACCAGTTCGAGTTTGACGGGTTCGAGGTACATCTGCTGCATGCGCGCGGTGGCCTTGTCGTCGTCAAGCGTCTGAATCTCCTCGAACAACGCCGTCGGGTCCTCGTAGCGGGTCCACAGGCCCTCGAGGTTCAAGACGCCCAGGCCCCCCAGGCGACCCATCTCGATAGCGGTCGTGGGCGAGATAGCGCCGTCCATCGCCGAACCCAGGACGGGCAGGTCGAACTTGTAGGCGTCGATCTGCCACGAGATGTCCACGTCCTCGGGGTCTCGGGTGCGACGCGACGGCACGATGGCGATGTCGTCGAAGCCGTAGGCCTGACGAGCCGACTTATAGATACCGATTTCTACTTCCGCCATGGCGACCTCCGGGGTGCAACCGCGCTCTGGGCTGAACGTGACTGCCTCCAATCTACTGGACGTCATTGGGCCCAACGCCGCCGCCGCGCACGCGACTCCGCGAGCACCGCGCTATCAACGCGCGCGCCGGGACTCGAGCGCGGCGGCCTTGCTTGATCGGCGCCATAAATTTGACACCTAAAATGATTCACGTCTTGGGCACGTGCCTAACTTTCGGACCCCACCTCAAGGAGCCCCCACCGTGAAGTCACTCGCCCGGTTCAGTGTGCGACGCCGCTGGCTCGTTCTCGTCATCTGGATCATCTTGATCATTGGGGTCAACGTGGCCGCCCAAGCGGCGGGCACGGCGTACTCGAACTCCTTCAGCCTGCCCGGCACCGACTCGACGCACGCGCTGCAACTGCTCGAGAAAGGCTTCCCCCACGCCTCGGGTGACTCCGACCAAATCGTCTTTCACGCGACGTCCGGACAACTCTCGAGCGACGCCGCGACGATCGCCCCGGTGATGAATTCACTCACGACTCTCACCAACGTGGGGACCGTCTCGCCCCTCCAGTACTCCAAGATCGATCCCGCGATCGGCTACGTGACGGTCACCTTCACCAAACAGGCCAACCTGCTCAGCACCCCACAAATTCAAGCCGTCGTCAGCGCCGCGTCGAAACTGCGCTCGTCCACCTTGCAGGTGGAATTCGGGGGCAACGCCTTTGGCCAATTGACCTCGCCCAAGGGTTCACCGGGCGAGGGCGTCGGCCTCCTCTTGACCGCGGTGGTCCTGTTCCTCGCCTTCGGGTCCTTGTGGGCCATGCTGTTGCCCCTCGGCGTGGCGCTCTTCGCGATTGGCATCGCCTCGGGGGCCACCACCCTGCTCAGCCACGGACTCTCCATCGCCCAGTTCGCGCCGATCCTCGGATCGCTGATCGGACTAGGTGTCGGCATTGACTACGCCCTCTTCATCGTCACCCGGGCGCGCCAGAATCTACGTCAGGGCATGAGTGTCGAGGACGCCATCGTCACCGCGGTGAACACCTCGGGGCGCGCGGTGCTCTTCGCCGGAGCCACCGTCTGCGTGGCGTTGCTGGGCATGTTGGTGCTGGGCTTCTCGTTCCTCGACGGCCTGGGCGTCGCCGCGTCGGTCACGGTGTTGATCACCATGTTCGCCTCGCTCACCCTGCTGCCCTCGCTGTTGGCGTTCCAGAAGCACCGCGTGCTGAGCCGACGCGAACGTCGCCGCTTGGCCAGTGACGGCCCCGAGCCCGCCCTGATCGAAGGGGGCTGGCAGCGCTGGGCGCTCTTCGTGAGCCGCCACCCCCGCTCGCTCTCCCTGGGGTCCTTGGTGCTCATCGTGCTGATCGCTCTGCCGATCTTCTCGCTCAACCTCGGTATCTCCGACCAGGGTTCGGACCCCGCCGGCTCGACCACCCGCATGGCCTACGACTACCTGGGTCAGGGCTTCGGGCCGGGTTCTAACGGCCCCCTTCTCGTGGTCGGCGACGTGCACAACAGCGCCGACGTGGCGACGATGGCCTCACTGGCCTCCACCTTGCGCACCGCCCCCGACGTGGCCTTCGTCGGTCCGGTCAACGTCAACCCCACCAAGACCGTCGCGCTGATCACCGTCGTGCCCAAGTCCAGTCCCCAATCACGATCGACGACGACGCTCATCGACGCCATCCGTTCGCAGTACGTGCCGGCGGCGACGTCGACCACGCACACCGCGATCTACGTCGGCGGTGCGCGAGCGCTCTCCGACGACTTCGCCAACATCCTCGACTCGAAGATCCCCCTGTTCCTCGTGGTCATCGTGCTGCTCGGCTGTCTGCTGCTGATGGTCGCCTTCCGCTCCGTCGTCATCCCGCTCGTCGCGGCCCTGATGAACCTCCTAGCGGTGGGGGCCTCGTTCGGTCTCGTCGTCGCGGTGTTCCAGTGGGGCTGGGGCAGCTCACTCATCGGATCGGGTTCGGGACCCATCGAGTCCTACCTGCCGATCATCATGATCGCCATCCTCTTCGGCCTCTCGATGGACTACCAGGTCTTCCTGGTCTCGCGCATGCACGAGGAGTGGGTCAACACTGGTGACAACGAGATGTCCATCGTCCACGGTCAAGCCAACACCGGGCGAGTCATCACGGCGGCCGCACTCATCATGATCTCGGTCTTCTTCTCCTTCGCCTTCGGCGGACAACGCATCATCGCGGAGTTCGGCATTGGACTCGGAGGAGCAGTGTTGCTCGACGCGTTCATCCTGCGCACCATCCTCGTGCCGTCGATGATGCACTACCTCGGCCGGGCCAACTGGTGGATGCCCAAGTGGCTCGACCGCATCGTGCCACACGTGGCGGTCGAAGCCGGCGAAGACAACTAGCAGGTGGTGTCGGTGCCCACTGGTGACGCCATGTCAGCGGGTACGCTCGCAGCACAGAAACGATCGCGCTCGATGTGCGTCGCGACCTTGGAGGCAGCGTCGGGGAGTCACCCCGAGTGGTCTCGCCGCGCCGTGGCGAGCACCGAGACGTAGTGACGAGTCAACTCGCCCCCGTAGTCTCGATCAATTATTTCCTTAAGACGCTCAAAGAGCGCGGTACGCTTCAGGTCGTCCATGACGAGGAACCGCGAGTAGGTCCCGACGAGACCCAGCGCCTCGGGAGTCGAATAGGCACGCGTCCAGGGATAGAGAGCGACCTCGGGCGCGTCGAAGAGTTCTCCGGCAACCACCGTGGTCCCCTGGGGCGACATCGCCTCCCACAGCGCGCCAATGTCGTGGGCCGCGTCGCGGATAATATAACGCAGGTCGGCGATGTCGGGAGAGTCACGCTCGTCGTCGACTCCGTGGACAATTCGCTCGTCGCGCGTGGCCACGCTGAAGTCGTGAAAACTCCCCTCGGCGAGTGCCTTGTTCCCCGCCAGCGCGATGAACCCACCGTCGGCCAGCACCGCCGCCGCCTTGGTCCAGCGAATCTCGGGCGCCACCCAGTGAAAGGCCGACGCGGAAAACACCACGTCGAAGCGGCGCCCGTGCGCGCGCCAGTCCTCAAAGGTCGACACCTCGACGGCGAAGCGCTCCTCGCCAAACTTCTCTCGCGCCACGCGGGCCAATTGCTCACCGGGATCGACCCCGAGCACCGACCACCCTCGCGAGATCATCTCCTCGGTGGCGACGCCGGGTCCGCAGCCAACTTCGAGAATGCGCGACGTGGCATTGATCGCGGCCCGACCCGCGAGATCATCGAATAGTTCTCGCGGGTAGCGCGGTCGAAACTGGTCGTAGACGAGGGCGGCGCCATCGAAGGTGAGGCCTCGGGTCAGGTCGCGCGCCGCCATCTCCTCATTCTGACAGTCGCGCGCCACCACGACCAGAGTGGCCAGATGAAAAAACCGGGCCCGAAGGCCCGGTTCTTCCAACGTCGCGTGAGCAACGTGTTACATCATGCCGCCCATGCCGCCCATGCCGCCGTCGCCCGCGGGGGCGTGAGCCGGCTCGGGCTTGTCGGCGACGATCGCCTCGGTCGTCAACAGCAGGGCCGCGATGGACGCGGCGTTCTGCAGCGCCGAACGCGTGACCTTCGCCGGGTCGATGACGCCGGCGGCCACGAGGTCGACCAGCTCACCCGTCGCGGCGTTGAGGCCCACGTTGCCCTTGGCGTCGGAGACTTCGCGCACCTTGACGGCGCCCTCGAATCCCGCGTTCGAGGCGATGTGACGCAACGGCGCTTCGAGGGAGTTAGCAACGATGCGTGCGCCCGTCGCCTCATCGCCCTCGAGAGTGAGAATCAGGGCATCCACGGCGGCGCGACTACGCACCAGCGCGGTGCCACCACCGGCCACGATGCCTTCGTCGATCGCCGCACGAGTGGCGCTCAGGGCGTCCTCGATGCGGTGCTTCTTCTCCTTGAGTTCGATCTCGGTAGCGGCACCGACCTTGACCACGGCCACGCCACCGGCGAGTTTGGCGAGACGCTCCTGAAGCTTCTCACGGTCCCAGTCGGAGTCGGTGTCCTCGATCTCGCGCTTGATCTGCGCGACGCGACCAGCGACGTCCTCGGGTGAGCCCGCACCATCAACGATGGTGGTGGCGTCCTTGGTCACGACGATGCGACGAGCGCGACCCAGCAGGTCGACCGTGGCCGAATCGAGCTTGAGACCAATCTCCTCGGAGATCACCGTGGCGCCCGTCAGGACCGCCATGTCCTGGAGCATCGCCTTGCGACGCTCACCGAAGCCCGGGGCCTTGACGGCCACGGAGGTGAAGGTGCCGCGAATCTTGTTCACCACCAGCGTGGCCAGCGCCTCACCGTCGACGTCCTCGGCGATGATAAGCAGGGCGCGACCCGACTGCATGACCTTCTCGAGCACGGGCACGAGGTCGTGCACGGCCGAGATCTTCGAGCTGGTGAAGAGGATGTAGGCGTCCTCGAGCACCGCTTCTTGACGCTCGGCGTCGGTCACGAAGTACGGCGAGAGGTAACCCTTGTCGAACTGCATACCCTCGGTGAGCTCGAGCTCGATGCCGAAGGTATTGGACTCCTCGACCGTGACCGTGCCGTCCTTACCCACCTTGTCGATGGCGTCGGCGATGACCTCGCCAATGCTGGCGTCGGCGGCCGAGATGGTGGCGACCTGGGCGATCTGGGTCTTGTCGTTCACCGGCTGGCTCTGGGCGTGGATCGAGTCGACGGAGGCCTTCACGGCCTTCTCGATGCCGCGCTTGAGACCCGCGGGGTTGGCGCCGGCCGCGACGTTGCGCAAGCCTTCCTTGATGAGCGCCTGGGCCAGCACCGTGGCGGTGGTGGTGCCATCACCGGCCACGTCGTTGGTCTTGGTGGCGACTTCTTTCACCAACTGAGCACCCATGTTCTCGAACGGGTCCTCGAGCTCGATCTCGCGAGCGATCGAGACGCCATCGTTCGTGATGGTGGGCGCGCCGAACTTCTTACCGATCACCACGTTGCGGCCCTTGGGCCCCAGGGTCACCTTGACGGCATCGGCGAGCTTGTCGACACCGGCTTCGAGGCCGCGACGGGCCTCCTCATCGAATTTGAGCAGTTTGGACACGTCGACCTACTTGGTAATCGTGGCGAGTACGTCACGGCTCGAGAGGATCAAGAGGTCCTCGCCGTCGACGGCGATCTCGGTGCCGCCGTACTTGGAGTAGACGACGGTGTCGCCGACGTTGACGCCGGTCGGGAAGATCTCGCCGGTGGCGTCAGCGCGACGACCGGGACCGGTGGCGAGCACTTCGCCCTGCTGAGGCTTCTCCTTGGCGGTGTCGGGAATGACCAGACCCGATGCCGTGGTCGCTTCCGCGGTGTTGGGACGGACCACGATACGGTCTTCTAGTGGGTGCAGTTTCATTGGCATTGCCTCCTGTTTGGTTAGCACTCAAACGTTGTGACTGCCAATTTAGCAGACTCATGCGCCGAGTGCCAACGGCGCCTCGCTTTAGGGGGCGAGGCGCTCGCGTCGCCACCCGTTCCGGGCGGGCTGATAGACCACCCGGTCGTGCAAGCGGTCACGGCGATGTTGCCAGAACTCGAAATAGGTCGGGGTCAGGAGAAATCCACCCCAATTCTCCGGCCGGGGTACCTCGAGCCCGGAAAACTCCTCGTCGAGTCGGGCCAAACGATTCTCTAGTTGGACCCTACTCGCCAACACCGAACTCTGCGCGCTCGCGTGAGCCCCGATCTGGTGTCCGCGGGGTCGCGAGGCGAAATAGGCGTCCGACGCCGTCGCGTCCATGTGGCGCACCGGGCCCTCGATACGGATCTGGCGGCCCAAGGGTTCGCAGTACCACAGCAGGGCCGCGTGCGAATTCTCCTCGAGTTCTCGGCCCTTGCGCGAGGAGTAGTTCGAGTACCAGCCAAAGCCGTCGTCGCCCACGTAGCGCAGCAGGACCATCCGCGCACTCGGACGCGCGTCACGCGAGGCGGTGACCAGCGCGATCGCCTCGCGTTCTCGCATCT
Source organism: Actinomycetota bacterium (assembly GCA_029850535.1). Lineage (GTDB taxonomy): Bacteria > Actinomycetota > Acidimicrobiia > Acidimicrobiales > RAAP-2 > RAAP-2. The sequence continues at coordinate 44,240 of JARCRU010000030.1, forward strand.
CGACCGCGGCCTCGTCGAACCAACGTCGGAACTGGACGAAGGGGCTGACGTCGGTGTCCTCGACGTCGAGGGGGACCCAGCGCTCACTCACGAGATCTCCGCCAGCGCCCACGAGGGTCGCGCCGACAGCGCGAGATCGCTGGGCCCACCGTGGGCGAAGCGGTACCAGCCCGCCGCCGCGATCATCGCCGCGTTGTCGGTGCACATCGACAAACTCGGCAGCAGGGCCGCTACGGCGAATTCCTGCGCCACTCGCTCGACCCCGCGACGCAGCGCCGAATTGGCGGCGACGCCCCCCGCCAGCGCCACCGCGCGCACGTCCGGATAGGCCACCAGGGTGCGACGCAGCTTGCGTAACAACTGTTCACTGACCGCGGCCTGGAAGGACGCCGCCACGTCGGCGAGGGCGACCTCGGGGTGCTTCTCGGTGGCGCGCACCACGGCGGTCTTGAGTCCCGAGAAGGAGAAATCGAAGTCCTCACCCGTCATCGAGACGGGCAATTTCAAGGTGCCGGGCGTGCCGCCGGCGGCCAGGCGGTCGATCTCGGGGCCGCCCGGATACGCCAGACCGAGCCAGCGCGCCACCTTGTCGTACGCCTCACCGGCGGCGTCGTCGATCGTCTCGCCCAGGACCTCGTGCTCGCCGGGACCGTGTTGAAGGACGATCATGGAATGCCCCCCTGACACCAACAGCGTCACGATCGGCCACTGCAGATCCGGTCGCTCCAGGAGTGGCGCGAAGAGGTGGCCCTCGAGGTGGTTCACTCCCACGAAGGGCAGGTCCCACGCCAGCGCGTAGGCTTTGGCGGCCGAGAGCCCGATCAGCAACGAGCCGATCAACCCGGGGCCGCTGGTGACGGCGACCACGTCGATGGCCGGAGCGTGGGGGTCGAGTCCCGCCTCGACGAGAGCTCGTCGCACCACCGGTCCGATCGTGGTGAGATGCGCGCGCCCGGCGAGTTCAGGCACGACGCCGCCGAACGCCCGGTGTTGGTCAATCGAGGACTCGATGACCGAAGAATGTACGTGCAACTGCGCATCCACCACGGCGGCGGCGGTGTCGTCGCAACTCGTTTCGATCGCCAGGGCGAGAGCCATGACCCCAGCCTAGGGAGCGTCGAGCTCATCGGGCGAACTGGCCGCGTCGAGAGGAGCGATATCGGCCCAGAGGATCAGGGCGTCCTCGTGCGTCTGCTGGTAGTAGTTCTTGCGCACCCCGACCGGGGCGAAGCCGTAGCGGTAGTACAGCGCCAGGGCCCGGGTGTTCGAGACCGCGACTTCCAGGGTCGCGCGCGTCACCCCGCTGCGGCGCACCTGCGCCCACGCCTCGTCGAGCAACGACGTCGCGACGCCGCGGCCCTCGTGCCCCTGGCGCGTCCCGATGGAGTTGATGTGCAACTCATCTTTCATCACGAACATCAGCCCGAGGTAGCCAATGATGATGCCGTTCTCCTCGGCGACGCTATAGCGGCGGTTCTCGACATTGGTGATCTCCTCGAGCATCATCGCGCGCGACCAGGGCTCGGGAAACTGTTGGTTCTCGATGACCAGGATGTCACCGAGGTCGCGGCGCTCGGCCCGGCGGATGCGCCAGGTGTTCACGAGCGCTGGCGCGTCGTGAAGTTCGCGACGGCGTCGGCCTCTCGCAGGTACATCGGGTCCACCTGCGCCACCGTGTCGCGCGTGGCACCCAGGAGCAACGCCGCGGCCACCGACGGCACCACCTGATGTTCCACCGTGGCGTTGGGCACCGCCGCGAAGTCTCGCAGGTAGCGTTCGACGCCGTCGCCGGTGAAGATGACGGGGGCACCGTTGGTGGCCCACTCAATGACGACACTGCGCGGCGTCGCGACCGACGCCGCGGTGAGCGCCGTCACGTCGTCGTCCAAACGAAAATTCTGAAGAAAGACTTCGCCGCGACGACCGTCCACGCAGCAGACCAGGGTCCCGCGGGTGCCCCCCAGGTGCGCCCCGTGCGCCAGGAGCTCGAGCGACGACACCGCCACCAGAGAACAACCGGTGCCCTCGCTCAGTCCGAGCGCGGTGGCCAGACCGACGCGAAGACCAGTGAAGAGTCCCGGTCCGCGGTCCACCACCACGCGGTCCAGGTCGCGCGCGCGCAGGTTCGTCTCGGCGAGCACTCGCGCGATGCCGGCGCTGAGCACCTCGGTGTGGTGTCGGTCCTCGTCGAGCACCCAACCCAACTCGAACCCGTCGTTGGTGCGCAGTCCGATCGCGCACGCGGGCGTCGCGGTCTCGATGGCGAGAATATTCACGACGCCCCCCAGTTCGCCAGTTCGCGAGCTCGCGTCTCGTCGATCGCGCCACTCGCGGTGATGACGCGGGTCTCCTCGTCGTCGGCGAACTCGAAGGAGAGGGTGAGCACCTCGCGGCCGAACACCGCGGCCGCGAGTTCGCCCCACTCGATGAGGACCACGCCGGCTTCTTCCACCAGCTCGCCCAAATCCAGGTCACGCACTTCGGCGACGCTCTCGACGCGATAGACGTCCGCGTGGTGCAGCGTGGCGATACCGCGATCGTTGTGAGCGACGTGTTGATGCACCATGGTGAAGGTCGGGCTGGTCACGCGCTCGACGACGCCGAGGCCGCGAGCGACCCCCTTGACGAACGTGGTCTTTCCCGCCCCCAGACCCCCGGTGAGCAACACCACGTCACCGGGACGCACGACCGTCGCGAAGGCCTCGCCCGCGCTGCGCGTCGCGACGTCGTCAGGACAGAGGCGCACGAAGTTCACTCACACCCCCAGGTTCCTCAGCACGCGCAGATCAGCGCGCATCACGTCCACCACGTTAGGACCAGCGCGCAGGGCCGCGGCCGGGTGATAGGTCGCCACGCCCGGCACCTCGCCGTAGTGACCCAGACGCCCGTGCGCACGCGAGATGCCCTCGCTGAAACCGAAGACCGCCCGAGCGGCCACGTTGCCCACCGCGAGAATCCTGGTGGGGCGCAGGGTGTCGATTTGGGCCTCGAGCCAGGGCCGGCACGTCGCCACCTCGCTCGTGCGCGGCGTGCGATTCTGAGGGGGACGGCACTTGACGGCGTTGGTGACGAAGTAGTGCGCTCGCTCCAGTCCCAGTTCTTCGTGGATCAGGCGCACCAGTAGTTGCCCGCTGCGACCGATGAAGGGTTCGCCACCCTCGTCCTCGTGGCGTCCCGGAGCTTCGCCCACGACCATGAGTCGTGGCGCCACGGGTCCCGAACCCACGACGACGCGTTGGCGCGTCGTGTGCAGGCCGCAGGCTTGACAAAAGGGCAGTTCCGTCAGGTCCATGCTCACTCGACGAGGACGCGCGGCACCCGCGCACCGATGCCGCAGAGAATCTCCCAGGTCACGGTCGTTCCCCAGGCGGCCCAGTCCTCGGCGGTGATCGATTCGTCGCCGCTGGTGCCGAGCAACACGACGTCGTCACCCACGTGGACCTCGTCGTCGCCACAGTTGATGAGCAACTGATCCATGGTCACCATGCCGGCGAGGGGATAGCGCTTGGCGTTGATGAGGACCTGCGCACCCGCGTCGAAGAGCCGGCGCGGGTAGCCGTCGGCGTAACCGAAGGGGACCGTGGCAATGGTGGAGGGCGTCTCCACCTCTCGGCGGCGTCCGTAGCTGGGGCGGTCTCCCACCTCGGCGCGACGCGTGGCCACGACCTGGGCGCGCAACGAGAGCGCCGGGCGCAACGTCACCGCGTGATGCGCGAGGACGTCGCCCAACCACGCTGACGGGAGGTACCCGTAGAGCACGAGTCCGGGTCGAGCGAGGGTCGCGTGCGAGGACGGGTGTCCAAAGACGCCCGCGCTGTTGGCCAGGTGCACCAGGGGTGGCTCGATGTGGTTCGTACGCAACTCGAGGCGCACTCGATTGAAGACTTCGATCTGGCGCGTCGTGAAGGCACGATCCTCGTCACTCTCGCCGTCGGCCACCGAGAAGTGGGTGAAGATCCCCTCGAGTTCCAGCGCGGCGCAATCGTTGAGGATCCGGGCGGCTCGCAACGCCTCTCGCGGCGCGACGCCCTGACGCAGCATGCCCGTATCGATCTTGAGGTGGACCTTGTGCTTGCCCCCGAGCTCCGAGGCCACGCTCGCCGCGGCTCGCGCGCCCTCGAGGGAACCAACCGTCAGCGTCAATTCCGCCTCGAGCGCGGCACGAATCGTCTCGGCGGGGATCTCCGAGAGCAACAAGATCGCCTCGTTGATACCCGCGTCGCGTAGTTCGATCCCCTCGTCGATGATGGCGACCGCGAGGGAGTCGGCGCCCCCTTCGATCATGGCGCGCGCGGCGAGCACCGCCCCGTGGCCGTACCCGTTGGCCTTGACGACGGCGCACACCTGGGTGGGACCGAGCACTTCGCGCACGACCGCAATGTTGTGAGCCAGGGCGGAGCGAGAGATCTCGGCCCACGCGGGACGGTGCACGCCCTCAGCTGGCACGCGCGACATCCGAGGATCCAATCACGAACGCGGTCGCGGTCGTGGCGGTGTGCGACAGCGAGACGTGCAGTTGTGTGATGCCTCTCGCCCGCGCGAGGGCCAGGGCGTCGTCGTAGAGCACGATCATCGGAGCCCCGTTCGACTGGCGCTGGACCTCGATGCTGCGCAGGGCGGCGTCGCCGAGTCCCGAGCCCAAGGTCTTCAGGACCGCCTCCTTGGCCGCGAAGCGCGCGGCGAGGCGTTCGGGGCGTTCGCCGGTGTCGTCGCGTTCACGCGGGGTGAAGAGACGCTCGATCATGCGGGGACGACGTTGCAGCGCCAGGGTGAAGCGCGCCACGTCCACGACGTCGACACCCACCGCCACCGTCGCCATCACTCAACCGTGACGGTCTTGGCGAGATTGCGCGGTCGGTCCACGTTACGTCCAAGTCCCCGCGCCAGCGAATACGCCAGCAACTGCAGCGGCACGATATCGATCATCGGTGAGAACATCGGATCGCAGGCGGGCACGCGCAAGACGAAGTCCGCCACCGCGTCGATCTGCTCGTCGTCGTCAGTGGCGACCGCAATAACCGTCGCCCCTCGCGCCTTCACCTCGGCGACGTTGGAGAGAATCTTCTCGTGCATCTGGGGGTCGGTCGTGACCGCGACGACGATGACGCCCGGTTCGATCAACGCCAGCGGCCCGTGCTTGAGTTCGCCCGCGGCGTAGCCCTCGGCGTGAAGGTAGGTGATCTCCTTGAGCTTGAGGGCCCCCTCGAGCGCGGTAGGGAATCCCACGTGGCGGCCGATGAAGAAATAGTCTCTCGCGTCGAGGAGTTGGCGCGCCACCGCGTCAACGTCGTCGTGACGCGACAAGGTGGTGGCGATGTGATCGCCCACCGTGTTGAGCCCCGCCCAGAAATGTTCGATCTCGTCGGGCGTCAGGGTCTTACGCAATTGAGCCAGTCGCAGCGCGAGCAACTCGAGCGCGGCCACCTGGGCGACGAACGCCTTGGTCGAAGCGACCGACACCTCGAGTCCGGCCCGCGTGTAGATCACGGCGTCGGACTCGCGTGCCAACGACGAGTCGACGATATTGGAGATGGCCACCACGCGCGCGCCGCGGCGCTGCGCCTCGCGAATCGCCTGGATCGTGTCGATGGTCTCACCGCTCTGGGACACGCCAATGACCAACGTACCAATCTCGACGATGGGGTCACGGTAGCGGTACTCACTCGCGATGTCCACTTCAACGCTCAGTCGCGACCATCGCTCGATGGCGTACTTGGCCACGTGGGCCGCGTGCAACGACGTGCCACAGGCCACTAGGACCACCCGCTGGACGTCGCGCAATTCCTCATCCGAGATGCGCAGTTCATCAAAGGCGATGGTCCCGTCACGGCGGCGTCGGTCGAGCAACGTCGAGCGCACCGCGACGGGTTGCTCGGCGATCTCCTTGCTCATGAAGTCCTCGTAGCCACCCTTTTCGGCGGTCTCGAGGTCCCAATCGATCTGCAACTGTCGTAGCCGCACCGGGGCGCCTTCGAGGTCCACCGCGCGGAATCCCTCGGGTCCGAGACGAACGATCTCGTCATCATTGACCGCGTAGAACGCGGTCGCACGGCCGAGGATCGCGGGCACGTCACTCGCGAGGTACGACACGCCCGGCGAGGTGCCCACGACGAGGGGTGAGATGCGCCGCGCCGCCACGATGACGTCGGGCTCAGTCGCGTCCATCACCGCGATGGCGAAGGCTCCACGCACTCGCGTCAGTGCCGCGCGTACCGCGTCCAGGAGTTCGAGTCCGGTGCCTCGCAACTCTTCGACCAAGTGCGCCACCACTTCGGTGTCGGTGACCGAGGTGAACACGTGACCGCGCTCGCGCAATTCCTCGCGCAATTCGGTGTGGTTCTCGATGATGCCGTTGTGAATGATCGCGATGTGTCCCGAGCAGTCCAGGTGAGGGTGTGCGTTCTCGGCTTCGGGGGCCCCGTGGGTCGCCCAGCGGGTGTGACCGATGCCCGATCGATATCCCTCGGGGGCGTCCGCGCACGCTTCGCGCAGGGCCGCCACCGACTCGGTACCCGCGGCGGTGCGCGCGCGCCACGTATGACCGGGACGGACCAGGGCGACGCCGGCCGAATCGTAGCCGCGATACTCCAATCGCTGCAGGCCCTGGAGCAGCGTCACCAGGGTGTCGTTGGATCCTACGACCCCGATGATGCCACACATGTAATCAGTCTAACCGCGGCGAATTTGCGCCCAACTTTATGAAGGACTCAAGAAGTGGGTGCGCACGCGCGCAGTGAAATTGGTCACGAACGACCCGTCGAGCGCCTCGACCATCACCCGAACGAGGGGTTCGGTCCCCGAGCGACGGATGAGCAGGCGCACGTCGCTGCTCGACACGTTCATGAGGCGACACTCGTCGTCGAACATCTCGCGTACCGCGAAGTCGTCGTACTTGTCCGACGCGATGTTGATCAGGTCTTGGGGCACGCGCTCCCAGGCGGCGTCGCACTGCTCGGCCAAGGGACCGAAACGCGCGACCATGTCCGCCACCAGCATGCCCGTCAGCAATCCATCTCCCGTGGGACTCATGTGACGAAAGATGAGGTGCCCCGACTGTTCGGCCCCGAAGTTCCAACTGCGTTCCTCGAGCGCGGCGAGGATGTTGCGGTCGCCCACGTCGGTCTCGACAATCTCGACGCCGCGTTCACTCAGCGCTCGCCGCAGCCCGAGGTTGCTCATGACCGTCACGACGACGCCCTCGAGATCACCGCGCGAGTGACTCTCGAGCGAGAACAGCACCGCCAGGTCATCACCGTTACGCAGATTCCCCTGAGCGTCGACGGCGATCAGCCGATCCGCGTCACCGTCGAAGGCGAGGCCCAGGTCCGCGCCGAGGCGCACCACGGCGGCGCGCAGATCGTCGGGGTGCGTCGAGCCACAATTGAGGTTGATATTCGTGCCGTTAGGCGTGTCGTGCAGGGTGGTGACGCGCGCGCCGGTCCCCTCGAAGAGTTCGTGGGCCACGTGCGAGGCGGCCCCGTTGGCGCAATCGAGGACCAAGTGGAGTCTCGAGAGATCGCCGGGCACCAGTCGGCGCAAGTGCTCGGCGTATTCGTGCTGCGCCTGAGCGTCGATCTCCACCTCGTCGAAAGCGCTGCGCTCGGGCGCGGGGGCCGCGTTCAGCGCGTCCTCAACCGCCCGTTCGGTCGCGATATCGAGCTTGGCGCCACCGATGCCGAGGACCTTGAGACCATTGTCGTGAAAAGGATTGTGCGAGGCCGAGACCACGATGCCCGCGCCACCGCGCCGTTGCGCGATGACCGCCACTCCCGGGGTCGTGAAGACCCCGAGATTGTGCCCCTGCGCTCCGGCGTCGGCGAGACCCGCGAGAACGGCGAGGGCGAGGACGGGTGAACTCTCACGCGTGTCGTACCCCACGAAAACGGGTACCGAGAAGACGGTCCCCACCGCGCGACCCAGCCGGTACGCCAAGTCGAGGGAGATCTCCTCGTACGCGCGGCCACGAATGCCGTCCGTGCCGAAATGCACGGCCATGACGTTTAGCGCTTCGAGTACTGGGGAGCCTTACGGGCCTTCTTGAGACCGTACTTCTTGGTCTCCTTCTTACGCGCGTCACGCGTCAAGAGTCCAGCCTTCTTCAGAGTCGGACGCAACTCTTCGTTGAGCTCGAGCAGCGAACGCGCGATACCGAGGCGCAGAGCACCGGCCTGGCCGGCGACGCCGCCACCTTCGATGGTGGCGTCGACGTCATAGGTCTCGACGTTCTCAGTCAAGCGCATGGGCTCCATCACCATCTGGCGGTGCGTGGCCGACGTGAAGTAGTTGTCGAACGCGCGGCTGTTGATGGTGATCGTTCCGGTGCCGGGGCGCAAACGTACGCGCGCGACAGCCTCCTTGCGGCGGCCAGTGGACTGAGTCAGCGGGGTGGTCACGAGAGGATCTCCTTAGCCGCGGCGAATCGCCGAGGTGTCGAACTGCGAGGGCTGCTGGGCGGTGTGCGGGTGCTCGGACCCGGCGTAGACAAAGAGTTTGCCCATCTGGGCGCGGCCGAGACGGTTCTTGGGCACCATGCCCTTGACGGCCTCGAAGACCAGCGCTTCGGGGTCGGTGTCCATCAGGGTCTGCCAGGAGGTGGAACGAAGGCCGCCGGGGTAGCCCGAGTGACGGTAGCGGAAGTTCTGCTGGGCCTTGTTGGCGGTCACGACAATCTTGTCGGCGTTGACAATGATGACGAAGTCACCGGTGTCGAGGTGCGGGGCGAAGTACGGGCGATGCTTACCGCGCAGTAGCGAGGCGGCCACGGTGGCGACGCGACCCAGGACGAGTCCCTCGGCGTCAATCACGCGCCACTCGCGCGTGATCTCTTTTTCCTTCGGTGAGTACGTACGCACAGTTCTTCCTTCAGCGATCTCTTCGTGTTCCCTCGACACGCCGAGGGGGACTTTTCATCTTACAAAACCGGAGGGCCCTCCGGCAAATTGACCGTAGCCGACACCCACCAAGCTCAACCCGCCCGCGGGGGCCGGCGCGGGCAGGTGGTCGCGGTGATGGCTCTCGAGACGCTCGAGAATCGTCGATTCGGGCAATTTACCTTGACCAATCGCCACCAGAGTCGACGTGAGGCTACGCACCATGTTATGGCAAAAACTCTGTGCCCGTATGGTGAATCGCACCGCGGGCGCCCGTTCGGGACTCATTTGCCAATTGTCCTCGAGTCGTTCCCAGATCGCGCTGATCACACGACGATTGAGGGGTACGTCGGGGTCAGATCCGTCGGGACGCCGACAAAAGGCCCGAAAGTCGTGGGTCCCGAGCAGACCCGCACTCGCCCGGTTCATGGCGTCCAGGTCCAGGGGGCCCGTCACCGCCCACGAGAAGGCCTCGTGCAACGACAACGCGGGCGGGGTGGTCTCGAGCACCAGATAGCGATACTCACGCCACGTGGCCGAGAAACGGGCGTGGAAGCTGTCCTCGACCACGTAGGCCGATAGCACCCGAATACGACCACGCAGCTGGCGATTGAGGGCCCGCACCAAACGCTGTGCGTCGGGTCCACCACGCGAGGCGAAGAAATCGCTGGGTAGATCCACGTGGATCACCTGGGCGAACGCGTGAACGCCCGCGTCGGTGCGTCCTGCGCCCACGATCTGCGGTTCGACGTCGAGGTGCAGAGTCGTGGCAATCGTCGAGCGCAAGAGACCGACGACGGTCGTGACTTCGGGTTGATAGGCGAAGCCGTTCAGGCCCTGGCCGTCGTAGGCGAGGTCCAGACGCCACCGTTGAGTGGCCGCCGAGATTGGCTCAGACGAACTCAATGCGCGCCATCGGAGCGTTGTCGCCCTGACGCGGTCCGAGCTTCAAGATGCGGGTGTAGCCACCCGGACGGTCGCTGTAGCGCGGCGCGATCTCCGCGAAGAGCTTGTGCGCCATGTCCTTGTCGCGAATGAAGGCCACCACGCGGCGTTGCGCGTGCACCGAGCCCTCGGGCGAGTTCTTCGCGGCCGTCACGACCTTCTCCACGATCGGTCGCAGCGCCTTGGCCTTGGCCTCGGTCGTCACGATTCCTTCCGCGGCGATCATCGAGGCGACGAGGTTACCCATCATCGCCTTCTGGTGGGCGCTGTCGCCCCCGAAACGCTTTCCCTTGGTTGGAGTTCCACGCATGCTTAGTCCTCTACTCGCAGTGACAGACCGCGCTCGTCGAGACGGTCGGTGACGTCCTTCAGGGACGTCTGACCGAAGTTGGTGATCGACGTGAGGTCACGCTCGGTGGCGTTGACCAACTGGGCGATCGTGTTGATGCCCGCGCGCTTGAGACAGTTGCGCGAACGTTCGGTCAGGCCCAATTCCTCGATGCGGATGTCGAGTTCGCTGGCGGCGGCCTGGGCCGTGCCCACGTCGCCGAGCTCCAGGGCCGGGGCCTCGGAATCGAAATTGGCGATCAACTCCAGTAGTGTGCCCAACGTCTTGCCCGACGACGCCAGGGCTTCGCGCGGGCTGATCGAACCGTCGGTCTCGATCTCGATGACCAGACGGTCGAAGTCCTTCGACTGCTCGACGCGCACGGGCTCGATCTCGAAACTCACCCGACGAACCGGGGTGAAGATCGCGTCGAGCGGGATGACGCCGATGGTCGAGGAGCCCTTGTTGCCCTCAGCACCCACGTAACCCTTGCCGCGTTCCACGGTCAAGTCGAAGGTCAGGACGCTCTTCGGGCTCGTGAGGAAGGCCAGGTGCAGGTCGGGATTCAAGATCTCCACGTCCGCCGTGGTCGAAAGGTCCGACGCCAGAACCGGTCCCTCGGCGCGCTTGTCCAAACGCAACACGACGGGCTCATCGGAGTGCACGACGAGCAGCAGGTCCTTCAGGTTCAAGCAGATGTCTTGGACGTCTTCCTTCACGCCCTCGATGACACCGAACTCGTGCAGGACCGCGTCGAACTTGACGCGGGTCGCGGCGGCGCCGGGAATCGAGGACAGGAGGGTACGACGTAGGGAGTTGCCCAGGGTGTGACCGAAACCGGGGTCGAGCGGTCCGATGCCGAATGACTGGCGGTGGTTGACCTCGTCGCCGAGGGCTTCGATGGTGGGGCGTTGGATGATCAGCATGGGGGCTCCTTAGAGGCTGTGAGGGACGATTACTTCGAGTACAGCTCGACGATGAGCTGCTCTTTGATCGACTCGTCGATCTGTTCACGCTGGGGCACCACGCGCACGGTGACGGTGAAGCCATTCTCGCCGGTCTCGAGCCAGCCCGGGACGTTGCGGTCGAGCACGTCGCGATTCCTCACGACGTTGAAGTTCTCGCGGGTGACGTTCTTGAGGCCGACGACTTCGCCCGGGCGCACGCGGTACGACGGAATCGTCACGCGCTTGCCGTTGATGGTGACGTGGCCGTGGCGCACCAACTGGCGAGCCTGGGCGCGTGACGCGCCCCATCCCGCGCGGTAGGCGACGTTGTCGAGACGCAATTCGAGGAACTGCAGAAGATTCGTACCGGTCATGCCGGGTCGGCGACTGGCCTCTTCGTAGAGGTTGCGGAACTGCTTCTCCAGCAGACCGTAGATGCGGCGAGCCTTCTGCTTCTCACGCAACTGACCCAAGTACTCCGAGCCCTGGCGCTGACGGGCGTTGCCGTGCATGCCCGGCGGGAACGCCCGCTTCTGGCGATCGGAGTTCTCGGCGACGGGGCACTTCATCGTGTGGCAGCGCTCGCCCTTGAGGTAGAGCTTCGTGCGCTCACGACGGCAGAGTCGACAAACGGGTCCTGTGTAACGAGCCATGATTTTCCTTAGCCTCGGCGACGCTTCTTGGGGCGACAGCCGTTATGGGGTAGCGGGGTGACATCCTTGATCGCCACCACTTCGATGCCGGCAGCGGCAATCGAACGGATTGCGGTCTCGCGGCCCGAACCCGGACCGCGAACGAGGACGTCGACCTTCTTGACACCGTGCTCAATCGCGGCGCGCGCGCACTTCTCGGCGGCGAGCTGAGCGGCGTAGGGGGTCGATTTGCGCGAACCCTTGAAGCCCACCTGGCCCGACGAGGCCCACGAGAGGACGTTGCCCTCGGGGTCGGTGATCGAGACGATGGTGTTGTTGAAGGAACTCTTGATGTGCGCGACCCCGAAGGCGACGTTCTTGCGCTCCTTCTTTCGGACCTTGCGAGCGACGGTGGGCTTAGCCATTACTTCGTAACCTTCTTCTTACCGGCGACGGTGCGCTTGGGTCCCTTGCGGGTGCGGGCATTGGTGCGAGTGCGCTGACCGCGGACCGGCAGGCCCTTGCGGTGACGGATCCCCTGGAGGCAGTTGATCTCCATCTTGCGCTTGATGTCTTGGGCGACGTCGCGACGCAGGTCACCCTCGACGGTGACGTTCTGGTCGATGTAGGCACGCAACTTGTTGACGTCCGCGTCGGTCAGGTCCTTCACTCGGACGGACTCGTCCACGCCCGTCGCGGCACAAATCTGCTGCGCGGTGGTCGGTCCTACTCCAAAGATGTACGTCAGTGAAATCACCGTCCGCTTTTCGCGGGGGATGTCAACTCCGGCAATACGGGCCATAATCTTCCTCTCCTAGCCCTGGCGCTGCTTGTGACGCGGGTTCTCGCAGATCACGCGGACGTGACCAGCACGTCGAATGACTTTGCACTTCTCACACATGGTCTTGACGCTGGCGCGAACCTTCATGTCGTTTCTTTCTCGAACTTTCTAGAACGTGAGTTATTTGTAGCGGTAGGTGATGCGTCCGCGGGTCATGTCGTAGGGCGTGATCTCAACTTGCACCTTGTCACCCGGCAGAATACGAATGCGGTGCATGCGCATCTTGCCCGAGCTGTGAGCGAGAACGGTGTAACCGTTCTCCAACTCGACGCGGAACATGGCGTTGGGAAGTGGCTCGACGACGGTACCCTCTACGGTGAACGCGTCTTCCTTTGGCTTACTCAGGTTCTTTCTCCTTGTTGCGGCACTGCGACGCGAAGGAGCACGGAACTCCTCGACGGTTGACCCCACAAGAGGTCGGCTGACTATTCTACCGAATTTTTCTGAGAATGCAAAAGCGGCGCGGTGACGCGGTCCGCGACCCCTCGCACGGCCCGCCACCACGGGTCAAATTGTGACCCGTGGCCCTAGTTGTTTTCTCGCGACGCGGACCATGCTAGACGGATGGAGGACTTACCTGCCGTGTCAGTGCTGGACCGTGACGACTGCGTCGACCGGCTATCGGCGGCACCGCTCGCACGGATACTGGTGTCGGTACGATGTCTGCCCACTGCCCTGCCGGCCAGGATTCGCGTCGTGAACAGGAATAAGATCCTCATCGCCTCCTCGGACACCTCGATCTTGCTCGCCGCCCAGCGCCACGACGTCCTCACCGTGCAAGTCGACGGCGTCGATGAGCACAATCACACCTGGTCAGTGGTGGCGTCGGGCATCGCCGAGGTCTCCTCGGACACTGGCCCGATGGACGACGTGCTCGGGGACGCCTCGAGTTACGGGGGCCAGCTGGTCTCATTCCCGATGTCGGTCGTCGTCGGCCAACGACACTGAGCCAACGACCGCGTGCAATGGTGGTGGAGTGAAGTTCCGTGAACTGCGTGATCCCGACCGACTGCACGCGCTGATCGACGCCATGTTGCTCATGGAGACCGACGCGGCGCTGGGTACGCTGCTGCAACAGATCGTCGACACCGCCAGCGAGTTGGTCGGGGCCCACTTCGGAGCTCTCGGGGTGCTGGCCCGTGACGGAGCGACCATCTCGGAGTTGTACACCTGCGGCATCGACGAGGAGGAGAGGATGCGCATCGGCCAGCCCCCCAGCGGCCAAGGAGTGTTGGGCCAGACCATCAGGGGGGCCCAGCCCCTGCGCATCGACGACCTCGCGCACCACCCCGGCTCGTCGGGTTTCCCCGAGAACCATCCCCCCATGCTCCGTTTCCTCGGGGTGCCCGTGATCACTCGCAACGGCCACGTCTGGGGCAACCTCTACGTCACCGAGCCACTCAGCGGCGCGCCCTTCAGTCACGACGACGAATTGCTACTCGAGACGTTCGGACGTGTGGCCGGCGCGGTCATCGACCAGTCCAACTTGCGAAGAGAGTTGCGCGAACTCACGGTGACCGAAGAACGCGAGCGAATGGCGCGCGACCTGCACGACACAGTCATCCAACGACTCTTCGGCGTAGGGCTGGGCCTTCAGATGGTCCTCCCTTTGATCGGTGACGACGCTCGCGCGCGCGTGGACCTGGCATTGGACGAGCTCAATGAGACCATCCACGACATCCGCACCACCATCTTCGAGATCGACCAGGACCGCGCCACTGACGATACGTTGCGTCAGCGCGCGATGGCCCTCACGAGCGAGGTGGACAGCCGACTCGGCGTCGAGGCCCACCTCCAAATGCAGGCGGGGCTCTCACAACAAGTCAACGAGCACTGCGCGCACCACACGATTCAGGCGCTGCGCGAGATTCTTTCGAACATCGTGCGCCACTCCGAGGCCACCCGCGTCGAAGTGGAGCTCAGTGACGACGGGGATTTCCTAGTGCTCACGGTCCGCGACAACGGGGTGGGTTTCGACAGCGGGGTGGGCTTCGACAACGGTGCGGGCTTCGGTCGGGGTCTGCGAAACCTCGCGACACGGGCGCACGACCTTGGTGGCGAGTGCGTCGTTCAGTCGAGCCCCGGAAGTGGCACACTGGTGAAGTGGACCGCACTGAAGAAGGCGTGAGATGATTCGACTCCTGCTCGTGGACGACCACGAGATCGTGCGTCGCGGGCTGCGCGAACTCCTCGAGGCGAACCCCGATCTCACCGTGACGCATCAAGCCGGCAACCTCGAATCGGCGCTCGCGCTCGACTGCAGCGATGTGGATGTCGCCGTGCTCGACGTGCGACTGCCCGACGGTAGCGGCGTCGACCTGTGTCGGAGTTTGCGCGAGACCTACCCGCACCTCAATTGCCTGATGCTCACCTCCTTCGCCGACAACGAGGCCCTCAACGCCTCGGTGCTCGCCGGAGCGCAGGGCTACGTTTTGAAGAACGTCCGCGGCGATGAATTGATCAATTCCATCCGACGCGTGGCCCAGGGTGAGATGCTGCTCAGCACCGAACAGATCGAGCGTGCTCGTGAGCGCCTACGACGTCAGATCACCGAAGATATGCGCCTGGAGTCCCTGAGTGTCCAAGAGCGTCGTATCCTCGAGTTGCTCTCCGAGGGACTCTCCAATCGAGAAATCGGCGAAGTCATGTTCCTCGCCGAGAAGACGGTCAAGAACTACGTGTCGAACCTGCTCGCCAAGTTGGGCTTCCAACGTCGAACCGAGGCCGCGCTCTTCGCGCAACGCCAGTTCGACCGCGACCGTCGCGACTAGTCGACGCGACCGTTCTCGACCCCCCCGCCGGCCCTGGGGGCGTGGCGCGCCCAGCGTGCGCGTCGCTGGCGTCGCGGACCTCGATGACGATCGTCTCGGGGAAAGATGGAGTGAACGCCCGGCGTCGTGCCGATTGTCACTCGAAGGAATCGATCAGTCCCGCGAGAGTTGGCCTCGGCGAAGTTATCGTTTCTCGTCTCGAGGGTGTTCATCACAACTCCCGGGGTGACATAGTTCGAGAGTTGCCCCTCGTCGCGGGAGCGACGGGATCAATGACTCTCACGGCCGCGGGGGCCACCGCGAGAAGGGTTCCTCTCGAGGTGGGCGTCACGAGTAGAACGTCATCGCCCGCCGTTCGGCACTGACACGAAACTCCTCGTAGACCGCGCGGTCCTGCAGCATGAAGACGTTCTTACCCGACGCGTTGTGGTGCGCCAGAGCAGTGAGGAAGCGCGCGATCCGGGTACTCCAGGTCTCACGAGCGTGGACGTCGCCCACGGTCGCAGCAATCTGGGTGGTCGCCGTGGCCCGGGAGGTCATGGCGCGCGGCGCGACGGGGGAGTCAAGGGATTCTTGGACGACGAAGTCGACGTGCGTAGCGTTGTTTCGTCGGGTATCGACAATGCTCATGGTGGTCTTCCTTTCAAGAAGTGAGATCCAGGATCCCCCCGCTTTTCGAAAAGCGCCGCCTGAAGCCGAACAGTACTGAATCTCCACTGCCGTCCGCGGGCTTCACGCACGGCAGTAAAGAACGGCTTCACCTTATCGTCATTATCGATGAATGTGACATGAACATCTATTCTAAAGATGTATAGCAAGAATCGGACTCTGCGATCACGGATCGTTCGCAGCCACGATGGTGGCAGGTTCCGTACGATTCGGTGCCACGCGCGAGGCGGGCGCCGACGTCCTAGGCGACAGTGAAGACTTCGGGACCGTTACTGGTCACGGCGATAGTGTGCTCGAAGTGGGCCGAGAGTTGACCGTCTTGGGTCATCACTCCCCACCCGTCGTCGAGCACGAAAGTGTCAACACTTCCCACGTTGACCATGGGCTCGACCGCGAACACCATGCCCTCTTTGAGCGTAGGACCAGGGCTGCCGGGCCAGTAGTTCGGGACCTGGGGGCTCTCGTGCATAGCGGTACCGATGGCGTGACCCACGTACTCGCGCACCACCGAGAAACCCGCGGCTTCGGCGACGTTCTGCACCGCTCGGCCGACCTCGTGCAAGCGGTTGCCCTTGTAGAGCTGCTCGATACCGGCCCACATGGATCGTTCCGTCACCTCGATGAGTCGGGCGGCGAGGTGGCTGATCTCCCCCACCCCGGCGGTATAGGCCGCGTCGCCGTGATAGCCCTCGACGATCGCCCCACAGTCCACTGAGATGATGTCGCCCTCGCGCAGAACGTAGTCACCCGGGATGCCGTGCACGATCATGTCATTGGGGCTGGTGCAGATCACCGCGGGAAAACCGTGGTAATTCAGGAAGTTCGAACGCGCCCCGCGCTTGGCGATGACCTCGGCGGCCACCTCGTTGAGCTGCATCGTGGTCACGCCCGGGCGGATCGCCGCGCGCGTGGCCTCGTGCATCTCGGCCACGACCTTGCCGGCCTTGCGCATCTTGTTCAATTCCTCCGCGGTGCGCCTCACGCGACGCCCCGTTCAGCGAGGGCATCGAGGATCTCGGCGGTCACCGTCTGGGGGGCCTGGTCTCCGTCGATGCGCACCAGTAGGCCCCGAGCTTCGTAGAAGGCCAGCAACGGTGCGGTATCGCGTTCGTAGACCTCGAGTCGCTGGTGGATCGCTTCGGGCATATCGTCAGCGCGTTGGACTACGTCTCCCCCACAGTTCGTGCAGGTTCCCGAAATCGCCTCAATGTCACTGTCGCGGTAAATCGCTCCACACTCTTGACAGACCCGGCGAGAGGAGAGCCGTTCGGCCACCAGCGCGTTGGGCACGTCAAGATTGATGCAGATCTTGACCCCGTCGTCGCCGAGAATCTGATCGAGCGCCTCGGCTTGGGCCTCGGTGCGCGGGAAACCGTCGAGCAACGCGCCCCCGGCGGTGTCGGCATCGTTGAATCGTTCCTCGACGAGTCGATTCACGAGGTCGTCATTCACCAACTGACCGGCTTCGAGGATGGAGGCCACCTCGAGACCGATCGTGGTCCGATCGCGCACCGCGGCGCGCAGAATGTCACCCGTCGATACGTGAGGCACCCCCAAGTGCTGGGCGAGTCGTTTGCACTGAGTACCCTTGCCCGCGCCCTGCTTGCCGAGAACGACGACGATCACGCGTGCCGACATCGCTACTTCTTCAGGAAGCCTTCGTAGTTGCGCATCATCAATTGTGAATCAATCTGCTGCATCGTCTGCAAGGCCACCCCCACGGCGATCAAGAGTGTGGTGCCGTAATAGGGGAACCTATTGATGTTCCACATCGCCATCAGAATGCTCGGGATGACGGCCACCGAGGCGAGGAACAACGCCCCCACCACGGTCAGGCGGCTCAACATGCGAGAGAAGTACCGCTCGGTCGGCTCGCCGGGGCGAATACCCGGGACGAAGCCACCCTGCTGGCGCAGCTGCTCGGCCTGCTGATGGGGTTCGAAGGCGATGTACACGTAGAAGAACGTGAAGGCCAGGATCAGCAAGAAGTCCGAACCGATGTAGAAGAAACTGGTGGGCCTGAGCGAGGAGTTCACAAAATTGGTGAAACTGGCCCAGGGCACGATGTTCGACAGGAGCACCGGGATGTAGAGGACCGACGAGGCGAAGATGATCGGAATAACGCCCGACTGGTTCACCTTCAGGGGGATGTACGTGGAGTTCCCACCCATCTCCTTGCGTCCGACCACTCGTCGTGCGAAGGTCACCGGGATGCGGCGCTGGCCCTGGTCCATGAAGACAATGAAGAACAGCAGGGCGATCGAGATCACCAGGATGATGAAGAACTTGACCGGTCCCCCCTCGCTCCAGACCGCGCGGCCACCCGAGGGCAGACCCGCCACGACGTTCGCGAAGATCAACAGACTCATGCCCTGGCCGATGCCCCGCTGCGTGATTAGTTCAGCGAGCCACATCACGAAGCCGGTACCCGCGGTCATGATGATGACCATGAACAGGCCGAGCCAGAGGTTGAACTTGGGGATGAGGTCGATGTTGAAGCCCAACAACGCCTGGTCGTGACCGTGGAAGGCGTAGACCAGTCCCGTCGACTGCAACAGGGCCAGACCAATCGTCAAGTACCGCGTCGTCTGAGTGATGCGCTTTTGACCTTCGGGACCCTGGTCACGCCATTCGGCGAGTTTGGGGATCACGGTGGTGAGCAACTGGATCACAATGGAGCTCGTGATGTAGGGCATCACACCGAGTCCGAAGACCGCCAGTCGCGTCAGAGCACCACCGGAGAAGAGATTCAAGAAGCCGAGAACACCGCTCGCCCCCGCCTTGGACTGCAGGAGGGTCACCTGGGACCAGCTCACCCCGGGAATGGGCAAGTTGGCGCCTAGCTGGTAGAGGCAGATGATGGCGATGGTGAACAGGACCTTGTTACGAAGGTCCGGGACCCGGAAGATGTTCGAGAGACGCCGCAGCACGGACGAACTCTACCGGTTCTGGTGCTGGTTGCCCGCCGCCGGCGGACGCACGCTGAAAGGCAGGTCGAGTTCGGTGACGGTGCCACCGGCCGCTTCGATGGCGGCCTTGGCCGACGCCGAGAAGCGATGCGCCGAGACGTGCAATACGCTCGAGAGTTCACCACGGCCGAGGATCTTGACGAGATCCTTCTTTCGAGCGAGCCCGCGCGAGACAAGCACGTCAGGGTTAATCTCGGTGACGCCGAGCATCACCAGGGCATCGAGATTGACCGGCGTGTACTCCACGCGGAACGGGTTCGTGAATCCCTTGAGCTTGGGGATGCGTTGCAGGAGCGGCAACTGTCCACCCTCGAAGCCCGCGGGGATCTGGCGACGCGCCTTTTGTCCCTTCGTACCTCGTCCGGCGGTCTTGCCACCCTTACCACCAATACCGCGGCCGACGATCTTCTTACGGTGCGTCGAGCCCTCGGGCGATTTGAGATCGTGCAACTTCATCAGTTGACCTCTTCCACTGAAACTAGGTGCGGTACTCGAGCAATCATCCCGCGAATCTCGGGACGGTCGGGCAACACGTTGGACTGGCTAATACCGCGCAGGCCGAGTGCCCGCAGCGTACCGCGGTGCTTGGGCTTGGTGGCGATCGCCGAACGAATCTGGGTTACTTTGAGTTGGGCCATTGGTCCTACGCCTCCGTCTTGAAGAGGTCACCCTCGCGCTGACGCTCGCGATACGCGCGTAGCGTCCCCGACGGGATGACGTGGTCGGCCGGCTTGTCGCGCAGTGACGCGAGCTCCTCGGGACGACGCAGTTGCTTGAGTCCTTCGATGGTGGCGTGGGCCACGTTGATGCCGTTGGACGAGCCCAGCGACTTCGCGATGATGTCCTTCACGCCGGCCATCTCGAGGATGGCGCGAGCGGCGCCACCGGCGATAACACCGGTACCGGGGGCGGCGGGCTTCATGAGAACCCGACCCGCGCCGGCCTGGCCGATGACCGGGTACACGATCGTGGTGCCGGCGAGGGGCACATCGAAGAGGTTCTTACGAGCCTCTTCGATGCCCTTCTGCACCGCGAGTCCGGCCTCCTTGGCCTTGCCGTATCCCAGGCCGACCTTGCCGTTGCCGTCACCGATCACCATGAGGGCGGTGAACGAGAAGCGGCGACCACCCTTGACGACCTTGGACACGCGATTCACCTTGATGGTGCGCTCTTCAAACTGTTCGAGATCGCTCATTAGAACTCCAATCCGGCGGCGCGCAATTGCTCCGCGAAGGCGGCCACGCGACCGTGGTAGTCAAAGCCACCACGGTCAAAGACCACGGTGGTGATGTTGGCGGCCTGGGCACGCTGCGCGAGCAGCGCCGCCACGGCCTTGGCGCCCTCGATGTTGCCACCGCTGGTCGACTTGAGGCTGGCCTCGACCGAGGACGCAGCAGCCAGGGTGCGCCCGGCCACGTCGTCGATAATCTGAGCCGAGATGTGCCGATTGCTACGGCTCACGGCGACGCGGGGTCGCTCCGCGGTGCCCGAGAGGCGACGGCGGATGCGCGCGTGTCGGCGCTCACGTAGTTCACGAGTAGTACGAGCCATTACTTCGCAGCCTTTCCTGCCTTGCGCAGAACCTTCTCACCGAGGTAGCGCACACCCTTACCCTTGTAGGGCTCGGGCTTACGGATCTTGCGGATGGTGGCGGCCACTTGGCCGACCACCTCCTTGTCGGCGCCCTTGACGATGACGCGCGTCGGGGTAGGAACCTCGAACGTGACACCCTCGGGGGCGTTGAACTTGACCGGGTGCGAGAAACCCAGGGCCAGGTCGAGCACCGCTGGATTCGACGTCGCAGCACGGTAACCCACGCCGATGATCTCGAGCTCCTTGGTCCAGCCCGTGGTGACACCGGTCACCATGTTGGCGACCAGCGTACGCGTGAGACCGTGAAGGGACTTCTGACTCGTCTCCTCCGAGGCGCGATCCACCGTGAGTACGTCGCCCTCTTGGCTGAGGGTGATGCCCTCGGGAAGGTTGCGGTGCATGGTCCCGTTGGGACCCTGGACCGTGACGACACCGTCGGCGACGTCAATGACGACGCCCGCGGGGACCGTGATGGGATTACGACCGATGCGTGACATCAGCACACCTCCGTGTTCGTGGGCGCGTTACCAGACATAACAGAGCACCTCGCCGCCCAGCTTGGCCTTACGGGCTTCCCGGTCAGTCATGAGACCGTGGCTGGTCGAAACGACTGCCACTCCCACGCCACCGAGCACCTTGGGCATCTGGTCGGACTTCTTATAGATACGAAGACCCGGCGTCGACACGCGCTTGATACCCGCGATGGTCTTCTTGCGGTCTTCGGAGTACTTCAGGTTGATTTCCAGAGTGTCGCCCGGCTTGCCTTCGACCTTGGTCACGGTGAAGCCGGTGATGAAACCCTCTCGCTCCAGCACCTTCGCGAGGTTGACCTTGAGCTTGGAACTGGGCATCTTGACGCTGTCGAACATGGCGGCGTTCGCATTGCGAATGCGCGTGAGCATGTCGGCGATGGGGTCAGTCATTGTCATAGCTGTCCTCCTACCAACTTGCCTTCGTCACGCCGGGGACTTCTCCGGCGTGGACCATCTGGCGCAGGCAAATACGGCACAGGCCAAACTTGCGATACACCGAGCGCGGGCGTCCGCAGCGCTCGCAACGGGTGTAGGCCCGCGTCGAGAACTTCGGAGTCTTCTGCTGCTTGATTCGAAGAGCTTTCTTCGCCATGACTATCGATTCTCCTGCTTGAAGGGGAAGCCGTACGCGCGCAAGAACGCGCGACCCTGCTCGTCGTTTTGCGCCGAGGTGACAATGGTGATGTCAAAACCACGCGGCGCGTCAATCTTGTCGTAGTCGATCTCGGGAAAGATCAACTGGTCGTTCACACCGAAGGTGTAGTTGCCGCGTCCGTCGAACGACTTCGGCGAGAGGCCACGGAAGTCACGGATACGCGGAATTGCCAGGCTCAGCAGGCGGTCGAAGAACTCCCAGGCGCGGTCGCCGCGCAGGGTCACCTTCACGCCGATGGGCTGCTCCTCACGCAATTTGAAACTCGCGATGGACTTGCGCGCACGAGTGACGATCGGCTTTTGGCCGGTGATCAACTCGAGATCACGCTGCGCACCTTCGAGCAACGACGCCTGCTGCGTCGCGCGCCCGACACCGGAGTTCAGAACGATCTTCTCCAAGCGCGGTACCTGCATGATGTTGTCGAGCCCGAGTTCCTCTTTCAGGGCAGTGCGAATCTCTTCGTCGAAACGCACCTTGAGGCGGGGACGGGTCGTGGTGGTCATAGCGTCTCTCCACACTTGCGGCAGACGCGCACCTTGGCACCGTCTGTGATCTTGTAGCCAGCTTTCGCCGGACCCTTGTGACCGGCGCACCAGAGTGCGACGTTGGACACGTGCAACGGCATCACCTTGTCGATAATGCCAGCCTGCATCATCTCCCCGGTCTGCTTGGTGTGACGCTTGGCGACATTCAGTCCCTCCAAGATCACCTTGCTCTGCGCGGGCAGAGCCTCTTCGACGCGAGCGCGCTCCCCGCGGTACTTGCCAGCGAGGACGAGCACGTCGTCTCCCTTACGAATCTTCATTACAGCACCTCCGGCGCCAGAGAAATAATGCGCATGAACTTCTTGTCGCGCAGCTCACGACCGACGGGCCCGAAGATTCGGGTGCCGCGCGGCTGCAACTGATCGTTGATCAGTACCGCCGCATTCTCGTCGAAGCGGATGTAGGAGCCGTCGGGACGACGCTTCTCCTTCTTGGTACGAACGACGACGCAGCGAACCACGTCACCCTTCTTGACCGCGGCGCCCGGGATGGCGTCCTTCACCGAAGCGATGAAGACGTCACCGATGGACGCGTAGCGACGACGCGAACCACCCAGGACGCGAATGCACAGCACTTCCTTCGCGCCGGAGTTATCGGCCACCTTGAGTCGAGATTCCTGCTGGATCATCGCGCACGCTCCACTACTTCGGTCAGTCGCCAGCGCTTGAGCTTGGACAACGGACGGGTTTCCTGCACGCGCACACGGTCACCGATCTTCGCGTCGTTCTTCTCGTCGTGCACGTACAACTTCTTGGTGCGCTGCACGGTCTTGCCGTAGCGAGGGTGGCTCACGCGCTCATTGACCGCGACGACCAGAGTCATGTCCATCTTGTTCGAGACCACGATGCCCTCGCGGATCTTGCGCGGGTTCGAACGCGAATCGTCCTCGTTCGCCACCGCCACCTTGACTTCGCGCGCGATCGGGGCCTTGATGACCGGTCCCTTGCGCTCGGCCGCGACGACCGCTGGCGTCGCGGTCACGGGGGTGGGAGCGTCGTCGACCTCGGGTGCCGGCGTCTCGTCCGCGGCCACGGGGGCGACGGTCTCGACCTCGGGTGCCGGCGTCTCCGCTACGGCCTCGGCCGTCACCTCGACGGTCTCTTCGTTATTCGTGATGTCACTCATGACTACTCACCCTCTCCGGCGGCTTCAGCAGCCGCAATTTCGCGCTCGCGCAGGAAGGTGGCCAGGCGAGCAATGTCGCGGCGAACCTCACCTAGGCGGGCCGAGTTGTCGAGTTGTCCGGTCGCCAACTGAAAGCGCAGATTGAAGAGCTCTCGACGAGCTTCTCCCAGCCGCTCGAGCAACTCCGTGTCGCCCAGCGTGCGCATTTCGATGACACGTTCTTTTGTCTTCGCCATTAGATGGTTACCTCCGGGGTGCCGTGCGTTCCAGGTCGCACGACGAACTTGGCCTTGATCGGCAGCTTCTGGATGGCGCGCTCCATGGCCGCACGGGCCAAGGTCTCGTCCACTCCACCGAGTTCAAACATGATGCGGCCGGGCTTGACGACGGCGACCCAAAACTCGGGGTTGCCCTTGCCCGATCCCATACGGGTCTCGGCAGGCTTCTGGGTCACGGGCTTGTCCGGGAAGACACGGATCCAGACCTTTCCACCACGCTTGACGTGACGAGTCATGGCGATACGAGCGGCCTCAATCTGACGGGCGGTGATCCAACCGGCCTCGAGGGCCTGGATGCCGAAGTCGCCGAAGGAGATATCGACGCCACCCTTGGCCATGCCGGTCATACGACCGCGCTGCTGCTTACGGTGCTTCACCTTACGGGGCATCAACATGATTACTCAGCGTCCTTTCGGAAGTGGGGAGTGTCAGTGTGCTCTTGGGCGGTGCGGCGCTCGATGTCCTCTTCGACGCTCAAGCGGCGCTCCACCTCGTCAGTGGCGGCGAGCAGGTCGGCCGGGTTGACATCGGTCTCGGCGACGCCAACCACGACCTCTTCGACCACGACGTCAGTTTCAACGCGGCGGCGTCCTCCACCGGCACGGACGACACCCTTGGGTGCGGCCGACGCTGACGTGGGTACTTGGTCACCGGCGGCCATCGCGGCTTCGCGCACGATCTTCTCATCGTTCGTGAGCTGATAGGGCAGGATATCGCCCTTGTAGATCCAGACCTTGACACCAATTCGACCAGTCGACGTACGAGCCTCGCGGAATCCGTAGTCGATGTCCGCACGAAGTGTGTGCAGCGGCACACGACCTTCGCGGTAGGACTCACGGCGCGACATTTCTGCGCCACCGAGGCGCCCCGACGCCTGAATCTTCACGCCCATGGCGCCCGCCTTCTGAACGGTCTGGATACCACGCTTCATCGCCCGGCGAAACGCCACGCGACGTAGCAACTGGTCACAGATGCCCTGAGCGATCAATGCCGCGTCCAACTCCGGCTGCTTGATCTCTTGAATGTTCAAAGAGATCTTGTTCTTCTGGCCCGTGATCTTCTCGAGATCCTTCTTCAGGCGCTCGGCCTCGGCGCCGCGGCGACCGATCACGATACCCGGGCGAGCCGTGTGAATGTCCACGCGGATACGGTCCGAATTGCGCTCGATCTCGATGCGACTGACGGCGGCGCTCTCGAGCTGCTTGGTCAGGTAGTCGCGGATCTTCCAGTCCTCGATGACGAGGTCCTTGTAGCCGCGCTCCTTAAACCAGCGCGACTTCCAGTCCGTCGTGATACCCAGGCGGAAACCGTAGGGATTTACCTTCTGGCCCATTATTTGGTCTCCTCAGTGGTGTCGTCGGACACCGTCTCGTCCGCGTTGGCCTCGCCCGCTTCTTCTTCGTTCATGCTCTCGTCGACCGCGACCTCGTCGGACTCCGTCGTCTCAACCTCAGCCTCCATCGCCGGATTGACGATCTCGTTCTCCTCGACCTGCACCGACGGCTCGTACTGAGGGGCCGGCACGGGCTCGTCGCGGCGCCGTGATGACGCCACGCGACGCGAACGTGACGCGGCGGCCTGGGCCGATCGCGCGACCCGCAACAACTCGAGACGATCCTCGTCGAGGCGCGACACGATGACCGTGATGTGGCAGGAACGCTTGCGGATCTTGGCCGCACGTCCACGCGCACGCGGCGTGAATCGCTTCATGGTGATGCCTTCGTCGGCGTAGGCGGCCGACACGTAGAGCTCTTCGGCGTTCATGCTGTCGTTATTGACCGCGTTGGCGACGGCGGAGGCGAGCACCTTGCCGATGACGCCCGCGGCTTCACGGGTGGTACCCGCCAGGATTTCGGCGGCACTCTGCACGTCCTCGCCGCGAATCAGGTTGAGCACGACGCGGGCCTTGGAGGCCGACATGTGGTACCCCTTCAATGTGGCGCGGGTGCCGAGTCGTTCGTTGGTCTTGGGTCCAGTCATTATCGACGTCCCGTCTTTTCCTGGCCCGCGTGGAACTTGAAGGTACGCGTGGGGGCGAATTCGCCGAGCTTGTGTCCCACCATCGACTCGTTGCAGAACACGGGCACGTGACGACGTCCGTCGTGCACCGCGAAGGTGTGACCGACCATGTCCGGGATCACCGTCGAGCGACGGCTCCAGGTCTTGATGACCTTCTTCTCGTTGGCCGCGTTCATCGCGTCCACCTTCTTCAGAAGGTGTCCGTCAATGAAGGGACCTTTTTTGAGGCTACGTGACATTTTCTACCTACCTCCGCGAGCCGCGTCCACGGCGACGACGAATAATGAGAGCGTCCGACGCCTTGGGCAGGCGGGTACGACCCTCGGGTTGACCCCACGGCGAGACCGGGTGACGTCCACCGGACGTCTTGCCTTCTCCACCACCGAGTGGGTGGTCCACCGGGTTCATGGCGACACCACGCGTCTGGGGGCGGATGCCCTTCCAGCGGTTGCGTCCGGCCTTACCGATCTTGATCAGTTCATGCTCGGAGTTGCCGACGGTGCCCAGCGTGGCGCGACAGTCGATCGGCACACGGCGCATCTCCGTCGAGGGCAGACGCAAGGTGGCGTAGCCACCGTCCTTGGCCACGAGTTGGACGCTCATACCAGCGGAGCGAGCCATCTTGCCGCCGCCGCCGGGACGCAACTCCACGTTGTGCACGGTCGAACCAGTCGGGATGAAGCGCATCGGCAGGCTATTGCCGTTACGGATGTCGGCCTTGGGACCCGACTCGACCATGTCGCCCACCTTGAGGCCGTTGGGCGCGAGCATGTAGCGCTTCTCGCCGTCAACGTAGTGCAGTAGAGCGATGCGACAGGTGCGGTTGGGGTCGTACTCAATGGTCGCGACCTTGGCCGGGATGCCATCCTTGTTACGCTTGAAGTCGATGATCCGGTACTGCTGCTTGTGCCCACCACCGCGGTGGCGTGAGGTCTTGCGTCCGTAGTTGTTACGGCCACCCGACTTGGGCTTGGGGTCGAGCAGCGACTTCTCGGGCGTCGAGGTCGTGATGTCGGCGAAGTCCGACACCGTCTGGAAACGGCGACCGGGGCTGGTTGGTTTGCGGTGACGCAGTGCCATGGCAGTCCTTAGTTCTCGAAGAGGTTGATCGAGTCACCCTCGGCGAGGGTGACGATGGCCCGCTTCGTGCCGGGGCGGGAGCCCACAACACCGGTGCGACTGTTGCGCGTCGACTTACCCTTGCGGTTGAGTGTGTTGACGTTGGTGACCTTGACGTTGAAGGCTTGCTCGACGGCGTTACGCACGTCGATCTTGGTGGCCCGGGGGTCCACCACGAAGACGTAGGTACGGTTCTCCATCAGGTCGGTGGTCTTCTCCGAGACCACTGGACGGATCAGGACGCTCATGGCATCGCGCATTAGTTGATCTCCTTCACGGTCGGCAGGGTCGCGTCGGTGAAGAGCACCCAATCCGAGTCCAGGACGTCGTAGGCATTGACCTCGCCGGCGTCGATGGTCTTGACGTTCTGCAGGTTGGCGAAGGAGTGGTACGCGACCGCGTCCTCACGACTCAACACGATCAGAACCTTGCCCGACAGACCCATGGCGCTGAGTGACGTCACCGCGTCCTTGGTCTTGGGTGCGCTCCACGCCTCGAAACTGTCGACGAGCGCGATCCGCGCTTCGGCGGCGCGGTCCGACAGGGCCGAGTACAGGGCCAGTCGGATCATCTTCTTGGGCGTCTTCTGGTCGTACTTGCGAGGCTTAGGCCCGAGCGCGACTCCACCACCCGGGTAGTGCGGCGCACGAATGGTTCCCTGGCGTGCCCCGCCGGTGCCCTTCTGGTTAAAAGGCTTCTTGCCACCACCGCGGACCTGCTTACGGGTCTTGGTGGACTGGGTGCCGGCGCGCTTCGCGGCCAACTGCGCCTTCACGACCTGGTGCATCACGGCCATGTTGGGTTCGAGACCAAAGATGGTGGGCTCGAGTGCCACGGAGCCCAGTTCCTGGCCCTCGAGGCTCTTGCGAGCCACGGAGCGCTTGGCGGGCTCGGGTCGGTCCTTCTTCACGGGACCGCGCAAGGTAAAGACGTCGCTCATCGAGCACCTCCAGCCTTCATCGGATTCTTGACCGAGGTGCGCAAGACGACCACTCCGCCACGCGGACCGGGCACCGCGCCCTTGACCAGGACGAGGTTGCGCTCGGCGTCGACGCCGATGACTTCGAGATTCGTGGTGGTCACCTGACCGCCACCCATACGACCCGCCATCTTGGTGCCCTTGAAGACACGTCCCGGTGTCGAACAGGCCCCGATGGAGCCCGGCGCGCGGTGGTGCTTGTGGTTACCGTGAGCGGCCCCCTGACCAGAGAAGTTGTGGCGCTTCATGCCACCGGCGAAGCCCTTGCCCTTACTCACGGCCGTGGCGTCGATCATCTCGCCCTTTTCGAAGATGTCCGCCAGGATCTCCTGGCCCACCGAATAGGCCGAGACGTCGTCGAGGCGCAGCTCCACGAGCTTCTTGCCCGGGCTCACGCCGGCCTTGTCGAAATGACCGAGTTCGGGCTTGGACAGCGTGGAAGTGCGACGGGTGCCCCACGTCACTTGCACGGCCGAGTAACCCTCCTTCTCAGGGGTCTTAACCTGGACGACGCGAGCTGGGCTGACCTTGACCACAGTCACCGGGATGGCCCGATTCTGGGCGTCCCAGACTTGGGTCATGCCCACCTTCTCGCCGACGATCGCTTTGGTCGCCACGTGTGCCTCTCTTCTTCCTAAACCTGCGTATCGGTGGTCCCGACACACAGACGCTCCGCCGGGCCATGAAAACCCGAACGGAGCGCTCGACTTGTTTGGTTCAGCGTCCCTCGAATGAGGCGACTGAACACTTCTGTTGTTGTCCTTCGTTCTGACAGGGGTACTAAACCTACACCACGAGGCCCCGCGAACGCAAAACGTTCGCGGGGCCTCGTGAGTAGTTAACTCTGACGAATCTTGATCTCGATGTCCACACCAGCGGGAAGGTCGAGTCGCTGGAGCGAATCGACGGTCTTGGCTGAATGGTCCACAATGTCCAAGAGACGCTTGTGAACGCGCATCTCGAAGTGCTCACGCGAGTCCTTGTGCTTGTGGGGACCACGAACCACCGTGTAACGGTGCTTCTC
This sequence comes from Actinomycetota bacterium, assembly GCA_029850535.1. Classification (GTDB taxonomy): domain Bacteria; phylum Actinomycetota; class Acidimicrobiia; order Acidimicrobiales; family RAAP-2; genus RAAP-2. Next base: position 73,082 of record JARCRU010000030.1, read on the forward strand.
GGTCGGCAGCGGCACGGGACCCTGCACGCGGGCGTTGGTACGCTCCACGGTCTGCACAATCTTCGCGCAGGACTGGTCCAAGACCTGGTGGTCGAAGGCCTTCAGCCGGATTCGGATCATTTGTCGGTTGTCGGCCATTGCGACTCCTACTTCAGGATCTTGACGACGCGACCCGAACCCACCGTACGGCCACCCTCGCGGATGGAGAAGGTCAGACCCTCTTCCATGGCGATCGGCTTACCCAAGGTCACGGTCATTTCGGTGTTGTCTCCCGGCATGACCATCTCGGTGCCCGCGGGCAACTCGATGGTTCCGGTGACGTCGGTCGTACGGAAGTAGAACTGGGGACGGTAGTTCGCGAAGAACGGCTTGTGGCGTCCACCTTCTTCCTTGGTCAACACGTAGACCGAGGCTTCGAAGATGGTGTGAGGGGTGATCGTGCCCGGCTTGCACAACACCTGGCCGCGCTCGACGTCCTCCTTCTTGGTACCACGCAACAGGGCGCCGAGGTTGTCTCCGGCCTGGCCCTGGTCCAGAAGCTTGCGGAACATCTCGATGCCCGTCACGGTCGACTTGGTCGTGGGACGCAGGCCCACGATCTCCACTTCGTCACCGACCTTCACGATGCCCTGCTCGACCTTACCGGTGACCACGGTGCCACGACCGGTGATCGACATGACGTCCTCGATGGACATCAAGAACGGCTTGTCGGTGGAGCGCTCGGGCTCGGGGATGTAGGAGTCGACGGCGGCCATGAGTTCCATGACCTTGTCGCCCCACTCCTCGTCGCCCTCGAGGGCCTTCAACGCCGAGACGCGCACGATCGGAATGTCGTCGCCCGGGAAGTCGTAACTGGTCAACAGCTCGCGAATTTCCATCTCGACGAGCTCCAAGAGCTCCTCGTCGTCGACCATGTCAGCCTTGTTGAGGGCCACGACGATGTAGGGCACACCCACCTGGCGCGCGAGCAACACGTGCTCACGGGTCTGGGGCATGGGACCATCGGTGGCGGAGACGACCAGAATGGCGCCGTCCACCTGGGCGGCACCGGTGATCATGTTCTTGACGTAGTCGGCGTGGCCGGGCATGTCGACGTGGGCGTAGTGACGATTCTCCGTCTCGTACTCCACGTGGGCAATCGAAATAGTGATACCGCGCTGGCGCTCTTCGGGGGCCTTGTCGATCTGGTCGAAGGGCGTGAAGGCGGAACCCGGGATGCGGGTGGAGAGAACCTTGGTGATGGCGGCGGTAAGAGTGGTCTTACCGTGGTCGATGTGACCCATGGTTCCGATGTTTACGTGCGGCTTAGTGCGCTCGAACTTCTGCTTTGCCATTGTCGGGGACTTACTTTCTGTCTCGTGACGAACCCGCTATGAGTCCGTCGGTTTTGTTTCGGCCCTCCCCGACGACGGTTTGGACCTTGGTTTCACTGGTTACCCAGCGGTTACTGCTTCTTACGCGCCGGTGGCCTTGGCCACGATCTCCTTAGCGATCGAGTCAGGTACTTCTGCGTACGAGTGGAACTGCATACTGTACGTCGCGCGCCCTTGGGTGCGAGAACGCAGGTCAGTAGCGTAGCCGAACATGTCCGCCAGGGGCACCAGAGCCTTGATGGTCTGGCCATTCCCCTGTTGTTCCATGCCTTCAATGCGACCGCGGCGTGAGGAGAGGTCACCAATGACGTCACCCATGTAGTCCTCGGGAGTGACGACTTCGACGGCCATCACCGGCTCGAGCAAGACGGGGTTCGCGAGGCGAGCGGCCTTCTTCACGGCAATGGAGCCGGCGATCTTGAACGCCATTTCCGAGGAGTCGACGTCGTGGTAGGAACCAAAGGTCAGGCGCACACGCACGTCCACCATGGGATAACCCGCCAGAACGCCCGAAGTCAGGGCCTCGGTGATGCCCTGGTTGACCGGACCGATGTACTCCTTGGGAATCACACCGCCCGAGATCTCGTCCACGAACTCGTAGCCGCCGCCCGGTCCCGTGGGCTCCAGGGTGATAACGACGTGGCCGTACTGACCCTTACCACCGGTCTGGCGAACGTACTTCTCCTCGACCTTCTCGACCTTTTTGCGAACGGTCTCGCGGTAGGCCACCTGGGGCTTACCCACGTTGGCGTCCACCGCGAATTCACGCAGCATGCGGTCCACGAGGACCTCGAGGTGCAGCTCGCCCATTCCCGAAATGACCGTTTGGGCCGTTTCCTCATCAGTGCGCACGCGGAAGGTCGGGTCCTCCTCGGACAGCGCGTAGAGCGCCTTGGAGAGCTTGTCCTGGTCCGCCTTGGTCTTAGGTTCGACCGCGACGTGGATCACCGGCTCGGGGAACACGAGGTTCTCCAACTGGATGGGCTTGTCAATGGCCGAGAGCGTGTCGCCCGTGGTGACCTGCTTGAGTCCCACCGCGGCGACGATGTCACCGGTGCGGATGGTGTCGAGGTCCTCTCGATTGTTCGCGTGCATCAACAAGAGACGACTCAGGCGTTCCTTCTTCGAGCCCTTGGTGGTGTTGATGACGGTGTCACCCTTCTCCAGGGTGCCCGAGTACACGCGCAGGAAGGTCAACTTACCTACGAAGGGGTCGGTCATGATCTTGAACGCCAGCGCCGAGAAGGGTTCGGCGTCGTCGGCGTTGCGAAACTCCTCGTCCTCCTTGCCCGGCTTCGTGCCGTGCGTGGGCGGAAGGTCGAGCGGCGAGGGCAGGTAGTCCACGACCGCGTCGAGCATGGGCTGGACGCCCTTGTTCTTGAACGCCGAACCATTGAGAATCGGCACGCAGTGTCCACCGAGTGTCCCGCGACGCAACGCGGCGTGCAGGTCGTCACTGGAGGGCACCTCGTCGTTGAGGACCTTCTCCATGAGGTCGTCATCGAAGGTGGTCAAGATGTCAATCAGGTTCGCGTGGTAGTCCTCGGCCTGGGCCTGGTACTCCTCGGGAATCGGCACCACTTCGAGCTTCTCGCCCTTGTCGTCGTGATAAATGGTCGCGTTCATGGCCACGACGTCGATGATGCCCAAGTACGCGCCCTCCGCGCCGATCGGCAGTTGAATGACCGCGGGCACGCAATTCAGGCGATCGGCGATCATGTCGACGCAACGAAAGAAGTCCGCACCGGTGCGGTCCATCTTGTTCACGAAGCAGATGCGCGGCACGTTGTACTTGTTAGCCTGACGCCACACCGTCTCGGTCTGGGGCTCCACGCCGGCGACGGCGTCGAAGACCGCCACGGCACCGTCGAGGACGCGCAGACTACGCTCGACCTCAACCGTAAAGTCAACGTGACCAGGTGTGTCGATGATATTGATCCGGTGACCCTTCCAGTAACAGGTGGTCGCGGCGGAGGTGATGGTGATGCCACGCTCCTGCTCTTGGACCATCCAGTCCATCACGGCAGCGCCCTCGTGAACCTCACCGATCTTGTAGCTCTTGCCGGTGTAGTAGAGAATGCGCTCAGTCGTCGTGGTCTTACCGGCATCGATGTGAGCCATAATGCCAATGTTGCGAACCTTGTCGAGGGAGATTTCGCGGGGGGTGCTCATGTGAATACTTTCTTTACTTACCAGCGGTAGTGCGCGAACGCCTTGTTGGATTCGGCCATCTTGGCCATGTCTTCCTTGCGCTTCACAGCGGCACCAACGCCGTTGGATGCGTCGATGATCTCGTTGGCCAGGCGCTCGGCCATCGTCTTCTCGCGGCGCTTCTTGGCGAAGTCGGTCAACCAGCGGATCGCCAACGTCGTGGCGCGCCGCGGGCGAACTTCCACCGGGACCTGATAGGTGGTACCACCGACGCGACGACTGCGAACTTCGAGCTCGGGGCGGACATTCTCCAACGCACGCTTCAACGCGGCGACGGGGTCAGCGCCGGTCTTCTCCTCCACCATTTCGAGGGCGGTGTAGACGATGCGCTCGGCGATGGTGCGCTTGCCGCGCTCCAGGATCTTGTTGGTGATCTGGGTCACCAACACCGATTTGTAGATGGGATCCGCGGGTACTTCGCGGCGTACGGCGGGACCTTTACGAGGCATTACTTCTCCTTCTTGGCGCCGTAGCGGCTACGGGCCTGCTTGCGGTCACGAACACCCGAGGTGTCCAGTGCGCCGCGGATGATCTTGTAACGAACACCGGGGAGGTCCTTGACACGTCCACCGCGAACGAGGACAATCGAGTGCTCCTGGAGGTTGTGACCCACGCCCGGGATGTACGCCGTCACTTCGACACCCGAGGTCAGGCGCACGCGCGCGACCTTACGCAGGGCCGAGTTCGGCTTCTTGGGCGTGACCGTGTGAACACGGGTGCACACGCCGCGACGCTGCGGGGCCCCCTTCAGGGCCGGCGTCTTGGTCTTGGATACTTTGTCCTGTCGGCCCTTTCGGACCAACTGTGCAATTGTGGGCACGCAGAACCTCTTCTAGTTGTACATCGTTCTTTACACGCGCTAACGATGCCAGCGCGCGGACTTTCTATCTTACGACACGGACTGGCACATCGGCAAACCCGCCGCCGCCGTGCGGGCCGGCGGCGGATTGCACGATCACAGCGCCTGTTCGCCCAACCCGTCTTCGGGGTTGGTCGCGTCGTTTTCCGGCATCGCCGACTCGTCGTAATTCGCTCCAATATTCTGGAACGCCGTCAAATCAGCGGAGAATGTGTCGTCGGAGGACAATTCACCCAACAAACTGGCCAGGTCCAAGTCGTCGTCGGACACCTGCGCCCATTCGGGCAGGAGTTCGGCGTCGGGCATGTCCAGACGAAGCTCGCGCTTGTTGTAGTAATCCAGACCCGAACCGGCCGGGATCAACTTACCGATGATGATGTTCTCCTTCAGGCCCACGAGGTGGTCACGCTTACCCTCGATGGCGGCCTCGGTCAGCACACGCGTCGTCTCCTGGAAGGAGGCGGCCGAGAGCCACGAGTCCGTCGCCAGCGACGCCTTGGTGATGCCCATCAACTGAGCGCGACCGTCGGCGGACTCCTTGGAGTTCTCCTCTAGCGCGTTGTTGGTGTCGTTGAAGAGCTTGACGTCGATCATCGCGCCCGGCAGCCAGGGAGAGTCCCCCGCGTCCACGATCTGGACTCGCCGCGTCATCTGGCGCACGATCAACTCGATGTGCTTGTCGTGAATCGACACACCCTGGTCGCGGTAGACGTTCTGGACCTCTTCGACCAGGTACTGCTGGGTCTCACGGGTCCCGCGGAACTTCATCATGAGCTTGGGATCGAGCGGGCCATCGTGCAGCGGCGTCCCGACCTCGACCTCTTGACCATCCTCGACGAGCAGGTGGCGCGCGATCGAAATCGACTCCTCCTGCACTTCCCCGTCGTTACCGACCACGGTCAACTTGCGCTCACGACCGATCAACTCGACGCGCACGACACCCGAGAACTCCGCCACCTTGGCGGCACCCTTGGGGGTGCGTGCTTCGAAGAGCTCCACCACGCGCGGCAAGCCGTGGGTGATGTCGCTCTCGGTCACACCACCGGAGTGGAAGGTACGCATCGTGAGCTGGGTTCCCGGTTCACCAATGGACTGCGCGGCGATGACGCCGACGGCCTCTCCGAGCTCCACGAGCTGGTGAGTCGCGAGCGAGAGCCCGTAACAGGCGGCGCACACTCCCTGGACGGCGTCACAGGTCAGCGTGGTGCGTACCCGCACCCGACTCACCGCGGCGTCGTCGCGCAGGCGTTCGACGTCATCCATCATGAGCATGGTTCCCGCCGCCACGGTGGTGCCGTCACTCAAGACGACGTCCTCGGCGACGACCCGGCCCCACAACTTGGTCTCGAGATGGGCGCGCTGACCGCGGGTGTCCGCGGCGACGTGCTCAATCCACATCCCGCGCTGGGTCCCGCAGTCGAACTCCTTGACGATGAGTTCCTGGGCCACGTCGACGAGTCGACGGGTCAAGTAGCCCGAGTCCGCGGTACGCAGAGCGGTGTCGCCCAGACCCTTACGGGTACCGTGCGTGGAGATGAAGTACTCCAAGACCGAGAGACCCTCGCGGAACGAGGACTTGATCGGACGAGGAATCATCTCACCGCGCGGGTTGGACACGAGGCCCTTCATCGCGGCGATCTGACGGATCTGCGAGGAGTTACCACGCGCTCCGGAGTCGACCATCATACGGATCGGGTTCTCGAGCTGGGCGTTCATGGCGCGATCGGTAGCGTCACCGACCTCCTTGTTCGCGTTGGTCCAGATCTCAATCTCCTGCTGGCGACGCTCGTCGTCGACGATCACCCCTCGGCGGTAGTTGAGTTCGACCTTGGCGGCCTGTTCTTCGTACTTGTTGAGGATCTCGGCCTTCTCCGACGTCGTGACGACGTCGTCAATGGAGATGGTCAGCCCCGACATCGTCGCGTACTTAAAGCCCAGCGACTTGATGGCGTCGAGCGCGTTAGCGACCTCCTGACGGCCGAAGCTCGCCGAGATGTCCTCCACGATCGAACCAATCGGCGTGGCGTTCTTACCAATGAGCTCGTTCACGAAGCGAAAGCCGAAGGGCAGCGCCTCGTTGAAGAACACGCGCCCCGGCGTCGTGAGCAGCGAACGGCTCGCGCCGAGCACCTCGATACCCGCGGCGTCGAGGCGTGCGTCGAGGGACGAACCCTCCAACGGACGGATCTCCACGGGGGTACGCAGGGTGATCACCTTGTCGGCGAGGGCATTCTCGATCTCGTAGACGTGACGGAACACTCGAGGGTTCTCGATTGTCTCGTTGGCCGGCAAGGTCAAGTAGTACGCGCCGAACACCATGTCCTGAGCCGGCTCCGTGATCGGACGACCCGTCGCGGGAGTGAAGATGTTGTTGGTCGAGAGCATCAAGATTCGTGCCTCGGCCTGCGCTTCGGCCGACAGCGGCACGTGAACGGCCATCTGGTCACCGTCGAAGTCGGCGTTGAACGCCTTGCAGACGAGGGGGTGAATCTGGATGGCCTTACCGTCAACGAGGATCGGCTCGAAGGCCTGGATCCCCAATCGGTGCAGGGTGGGCGCGCGGTTGAGCAGGACCGGGTGTTCGCGGATGACCTCTTCGAGGACGTCCCACACAACGGCCTTGCGCCGCTCGACCATGCGCTTGGCGCTCTTGATGTTCTGAGCCATCTGGGTCTCGATCAAGCGCTTCATGACGAAGGGCTTGAAGAGTTCCAGCGCCATCATCTTGGGCAGGCCACACTGGTGCAGTTTGAGCTGGGGACCGACGACGATGACCGAACGGCCCGAGTAGTCCACTCGCTTGCCCAACAGGTTCTGACGGAAACGGCCCTGCTTACCCTTCAACATGTCCGACAGCGACTTGAGGGGGCGGCCGCTCTGGCCCGCCACCGGACGCCCGCGGCGGCCGTTGTCGAAGAGAGCGTCCACGGCTTCTTGGAGCATGCGCTTCTCGTTGTTGACAATGATGTCGGGTGCGCCCAAGTCGAGCAACCGCTTGAGGCGGTTGTTGCGGTTGATCACGCGACGGTAGAGGTCGTTGAGGTCCGACGTCGCGAAGCGACCACCGTCGAGCTGCACCATGGGGCGAAGGTCCGGCGGGATGACCGGGACCGCCTCGAGGATCATCGCTCGCGGGTCATTGAGCCGGTGCCCGTGGGCGTCGCGGCGGTTGAAGGACTGCACGATGGCCAGACGCTTCAAGAACTTGGCGTGACGCTGCGCCGAGAGTGGCTTGCGGCCATCCTTGGCGTCGATCATCTCGCGCATCATGCGCTCTTCCTCGTCGAGGTCCATGCGGTCAATCAGTTGCAAGATCGCGTCGGCCCCCATGCCGCCTTCGAAGTACTCGCCGTAGCGGAACTCCATCTCGCGGTAGAGGACCTCGTCTTCGATGATCTGGCGCGAGTGCATCCCCTCGAAAGTGTCGAAGGACTGCTTGGCCAATTCACGCTCCTCGGCGAAGCGACTTCGCACGGCGTCGAGTTCCTTCTCCGTACCGCGCTGCAGTGCGCGCAGTTCCGACTCCTTGGCCCCGTCAGTCTCGAGTTTCGCGGCGCGTGCCTCGATGTCCTTCAACTTGGTGTCGAGGGCCTTGGCCTCACGCTCGGCGATCTCGAGGAGCTCCTCGCTCAGCGCCTGGCGCAGGTCGGCCAGGTCCTCGTGACGACGTTCGACTTCCACGTGGGTGACCATGTGGGCGGCGAAGTAGATGACCTTCTCGAGCTGCTTGGCCTTGAGCTCCTCCTTGGGAGCGGTGCCCATCAAGAGATAGGCGAGCCAGGAACGGGTGCCACGCAGGTACCAGATGTGCACGACCGGCGCCGACAGGGCGATGTGGCCCATGCGGTCACGACGAACCTTGTCCGACGTGACTTCGACGCCACAACGCTCACAGACGATGCCCTTGAATCGCACCCGCTTGTACTTGCCACAGGCGCACTCCCAGGCCTTCTGCGGTCCGAAGATCTTCTCGCAGAACAGGCCGTCCTTCTCGGGACGCAGGGTGCGGTAGTTAATGGTCTCGGGCTTCTTGACCTCTCCCGAAGACCAACTACGGATGTTTTGGGCGGTGGCCAGACCAATGCTCAGTTCATCGAACTGGTTGACGTCGAGCGGACTCATGACAACTTCCTTTCTGCGGCGCGGCGAGCGTCCTCCTCGTCAGATCCCCGCTCGGGACGACTGATGTCGATACCGAGTTCGCGGGTGACCGAGAAGAAGTCCTCTTCCGTGTCGGCGAGGTCCACGTGAGCACCGACCTTGTCGCGCACTTCCACGTTGAGACACAATGACTGCATTTCCTTGATGAGAACCTTGAACGATTCGGGGATACCCGGCTCGGGGAGGTTCTGTCCCTTGACGATTGACTCGTAGGCGCGTTCGCGACCCTTCATGTCGTCGGACTTGACCGTCAACAACTCCTGGAGCGCGTACGCCGCACCGTAGGCCTCGAGGGCCCAGACTTCCATCTCACCGAAGCGCTGTCCACCGAACTGCGCCTTACCACCGAGGGGCTGAGCGGTAATCATCGAGTACGGTCCCGTGGAACGAGCGTGGATCTTGTCGTCGACCATGTGGGCGAGCTTCAAGATGTAGGCGTAGCCCACGGAGATGGGGTTGTCGTACGCTTCACCCGTGCGACCGTTGAACAAGACGACCTTGCCGTCGTGGTTCTCCGACAACAAACGCTTACCGTTGGCGCCATCGACATTGAGTCGCTCGAAGGTCTGCTGAATGGTGGGCTTGTCCTTGGCCCGCTCCGTCTCGTCCCAGTGAGCGCCATCGAATGACGGGGTGGCCACGTAGACCGCCGGCTCGGTACGGGGACGGGTCTTGCGATACGGACGGTTCTGGGGGTCGCTCTGGTCGTTGTGACCCGAGGTGCCGACGGCCGGATTGACCGCGACACCCGACCAACCGTGACGCGCGGCGTAACCCAGATGACTCTCGAGGACCTGACCGACGTTCATACGGCTCGGCACACCCAGGGGACTCAAGATGATGTCGACGGGGGTACCGTCGGCCATGAAGGGCATGTCCTCCTCGGGCAGGATCTTGGAGATGACGCCCTTGTTGCCGTGGCGTCCGGCGAGCTTGTCACCCTCGGAGATCTTGCGCTTCTGGGCCACGTAGACCTTGACCAGCTGGTTCACACCCGGCTGCATCTCATGGTCCTCGTCGCGGCTGTACACCTTGACGTCGATGACCTTGCCCGATTCACCGTGGGGAACCTTCAACGAGGTGTCACGCACTTCTCGAGCCTTCTCGCCGAAGATGGCGCGCAGCAGGCGCTCCTCGGGCGACTGCTCGGTCTCACCCTTGGGCGTGACCTTGCCGACGAGGATGTCGCCGGGCTGGACTTCGGCGCCGATGCGCACGATGCCCATGTCGTCGAGGTCCGCCAGGATGTCGTCGGGCAGGTTGGGGATGTCACGAGTGATCTCCTCGGCGCCCAACTTGGTGTCGCGCGCGTCGATCTCGTACTCCTTGACGTGGATCGACGTCAAGACGTCGTCACGCACCAGGCGTTCGTTCAAGATGATGGCGTCCTCGTAGTTGTAGCCCTCCCAGGGCATGTAGGCCACGAGCAGGTTCTTGCCCAGGGCCAACTCGCCGTTGGACGTGCTCGTGCCATCGGCCAGCAGGTCGCCGGTCTTCAAGATCTCGCCACCCACGACGAGGGGCTTCTGGTTGATTGAGGTGTCCTGGTTGGAACGGCGGAACTTGTTGAGGTTGTACTGCTTCCTTCCCAACGCTTTGCCGTAGCGGTCGGTCACGCCCTTGTCGTATTCGACGACGATGCGGTCGCCCGACACCGACGTCACGACGCCCTCGCCCTCGGCGAGGAGTACGTCACCGGAGTCCAGCGCGGCGCGGGCCTCCATGCCGGTACCCACGAATGGGGCCTCGGGCATGATCAGCGGCACGGCCTGCTTCTGCATGTTGGCACCCATCAGGGCGCGCTGGGCGTCGTCGTGCTCGACGAAGGGGATCAACGATGTCGCCACCGAGATGACCTGCTTGGTCGACACGTCCATCAGCTCGACCTCGTCGGGCTTGACGAAGTCGATCTCTGAGGTGGTGGACGACGACTTGTTCGACGCACCGACGCGAAGGCCGGTGCCGATCGGACCGCGCCGCACCAACACGCGTTCGGCCGTGAGCTGTCCCGCCTCGTCGACCTCGGTGTTGGCCTGGGCGATGACGTATCGCTCTTCCTCGTCCGCCGTGAAGTAACGGATCTCGCCCGTCACACGCCCGCCCGTCACGACGCGATAGGGCGTCTCGATGAAGCCGTACTCGTTGATACGCGCGTAATTCGCGAGGTAGCCAATCAGACCCACGTTGGGACCCTCAGGGGTCTCGATGGGACACATCCGGCCGTAGTGCGAGGAGTGAACGTCACGCACTTCGAGTCCGGCGCGCTCACGCGAGAGCCCACCTGGCCCCAGAGCCGACAAGCGTCGCTTGTGGGTCAGACCCGAGAGCGGGTTGTTCTGGTCCATGAACTGGCTCAACTGTGAGGTCGCGAAGAACTCCTTGATCGCCGACATCACGGGACGGATGTTGATCAGCGTCTGGGGAGCGATCGCCTCAACGTCTTGGGTGTTCATGCGCTCGCGCACGACCCGCTCCATACGTGAGAGACCCGTTCGCAAGGCGTTCTGGATCAGTTCTCCCACGCTGCGGATGCGTCGGTTGGCGAAGTGGTCCTGGTCGTCGATGTGGTACACCGTCTCCTTGGCGGTGCGGTCACGAGCCAAGTTGAGCAGGTAGGTCGCCGTGGCGAGCACTTCGGCCTTGGAGAGCACGTGCAGGGATTCGTTCGGCAACTCGAGCAGATCACCGAAGAGTTCGACGTTCTTCAGCACTTCGGCCCCGAGCTTACGGTCGAGCTTGTAGCGGCCGACGCGGCTCAGGTCGTAACGCTTCTCGGAGAAGAATGCCCCCTCGAAGTACTGACGGGCGGCCTCGATGGTCTGCACCTCGCCCGGGCGGGCGCGACGATAGATCTCGAGCCACGCGGTCTCTTGGGACGCGCGCGCAAAGTTCTCGGGGCTGTCCTCCAGGTTGTACTTGTCCATGTGCTTGGCGATCTCGAGGTGCGCCTTCTTCCAGTCCGCGTGGAACTGATCCTCGAGGAAGTCGAAGTGTGCGACGAACTTCTCGAAGAAGCCCTCGTCCATTGAGGTGTCGAGCGCGCGCAACAGGGTGAAGATCGAGATGCGGCGCTTGCGGGCGATTCGCGCACCGGCGTTGGCGGCCTTGTTCTTCTTCTCTTCGAGGTCGACTTGGAGCCACTCACCACGGCTGGGGTGGATGGTGCCTTCGAAGGCCACCTTCTCGTCCTTGCCGGGCTGGAACAAGACGCCGGGGGAACGTACCAACTGGCTCACCACGACACGCTCGGTGCCATTGATGATGAAGGTCCCCTGCTCGGTCATGATCGGGAAGTCGCCCATGAAGACGGTCTGTTCCTTGATCTCACCGGTCTCGGAGTTCAAGAAACGCGCACGCACGAAGATCGGCTGGGAATAGGTGGTGGCACGCTGGCGACACTCCTCAACCGTGAACTTCGGCGGACTCTTCAGGTCCGGGTCGTCGGGGTCGAACTCGAGTTCCAGCGACAGGCGACCGGTAAAGTCCGAGATCGGCGACAGGGCCTCGAAGGCCTCGCGCAATCCCTGCTTCATGAACAGGTCGAAACTGTCGCGTTGAATCTCAAGGAGATTGGGCAGGGGGTGAGCCTCACCCAGGGCCGAGAAGTTAAAGCGTTCGGGGCTAGTGGACCGAGACGTCAACGGTCTATCCTCCGTGTAAGTGGGTGGCTACTGCATTGATTACGTGTCCCCCATGCGAAAACCTCGTCAGGGGATGACAAAATAGAGTTCAGGGACACGGTCTTTCGACACTACTACTCTATGGTGATCAAACGCAAGTGGCGCCCGTGTAACACGGGCGCCGCCACGGAGGCTGCGCTCACCCTAGGCAAATTCTGGACCCCCGTCAAGCATCGGGGGCCACAGCGTGCGAAGCCCCGACCGACGAGTGGTCGGGGCTTCGCACTAACTGCAGTAATTACTTGAGTTCGACAGTGGCGCCGGCGGCCTCGAGGGCAGCCTTGGCCTTGTCGGCGTCCGCCTTGGAGACCTCCTCCAGAACGGGCTTGGGGGCACCGTCCACGAGGTCCTTCGCTTCCTTGAGGCCGAGGTTGGTCAGCGCGCGGACTTCCTTGATGACGGCAATCTTCTTGTCGCCACCGCTCGTCAAAATGACGTCGAAGTCGCTCTTCTCTTCGGCAGCCTCGGCGTCAGCGCCACCGCCAGCCGCCACGGGGGCAGCAACGGCCACCGGGGCCGCCGCGGTCACGCCAAACTTCTCTTCGAACTCCTTGAGGAGCTCGCTGAGCTCGATCACCGACAGGTCAGCAATGCCGTCGAGAATCTGCTCCTTGGTCAATGTTCCAGCCATGGTGATTCCTTTCTTTTCTTCGTTTCGTTACTGCGATGGTGGGTTATTCGGCCGGTTCGCTCGCGACACCCTCGGGTGCCTCGGAGTCCGCCTCGGCGTCGGCCACGGGGGCCTCGGCGTCGGCCTCGACCTCCGCGACGGGTGTCGCGGCGTCGTCGCTCGCTGCCGCAGCAGCTTCCTCGACCCCGGCCGGAGTCTCGGCGGCCGGCTCGGTGGTCTCGACCTCAGGGGCGGCCACGGGGCCTCCCTTGGAGTCGAGCAGGGCCGAGAGGCCGTAGGCGAAGTTTTGGGGAACGGCCTTTAAGAGGCCGGCCATGGTGCGCAAGGGTGCCGCCAGGGCGCCGGCGAATTGCGCCAGCAGTACGTCGCGGCTCGGCAGGTCGGCCAGCGCACTGATGTCCTTGGGGCTCAACGCCTTGCCGTCAAGCACGCCGCCCTTCAAAATCAGCTTGGGCGAGCTCTTGGCGAGGTCGCGCAAGGCCTTGGCGACTGCCGAAATGTCGCCGTCCACGAAGGCAATCGCGGTAGGGCCCTCGAGGAACTGGGTCATGGGCTCCACGCTGGTACCCGCCACGGCGCGACGCACCAAGGTGTTCTTGAACACCTTGTAATCGGCGCCCAGGGTGCGCAACTGGCGACGGATCTTGGAAATCTCCGCGACCGTGAGCCCCCGATATTCGGTGACGACCGCCGTCGAGGTCGAGTCGACCTTGGCCTTGAGCTCGTCGACGGTAGCGACCTTCGCGGGGGGGACCTTGCTCATGTGAACTCCTTCACCGGATGCCGCCCGGTACGGGCCTCGGACATCGCAGCAAACGAGTCACCCTGCGGTGGGCTCGAATTCCTCGTCAGGCTGGCTGTTGAGCCACTTAAGCGGGTCACCCCGCACCGGATGTCTTCGGCGTTCTTCAAACTATGGCACTTTCGTGCGTCGGTACATCGTAGTGACGCAGGCGCACCCGCGTCAAAACCGGCTCAGGCCGAGGTCAAGACCTCATCAAGATCACGGGTGTGCGTCGGGTCGATCTTCACGCCGACGCCCATCGTCGACGAAACGGTGACTGACAATAGGTAACGACCCTTGGCGCTCGCGGGCTTCACGCGCACCAGTTCATCGATCACCGCGTGCACGTTCTTGGCCAGGTCCTCACGCGAGAAGCTCACCTTGCCCACGCGCAACTGCACGTTGCCGATCTTGTCAGTGCGGTACTCGACGCGTCCGCCCTTGAACTCGGCCACGGCCTTGGCGACGTCCATCGTGACGGTGCCGGTCTTGGGGTTCGGCATCAGTCCGCGCGGTCCGAGCACGCGGCCCAGTCCACCGACTTGTCCCATGAGGTCCGGCGTCGCGATGGCGATGTCGAAGTCGAGGAATCCACCGGCCACCTTGGCCACCAGGTCCTCCGCACCCACGAAATCCGCTCCGGCGTCGCGCGCGGCCTGTGCGTTCTCACCCGAGGCGAACACCGCGATGCGATTGGTCTTACCAGTCCCCGAGGGCAGCGAGATGGTGCCACGAACGATCTGCTCGGCCTTGCGCGGGTCGACACCCAGTCGGACCGCGAGTTCGACAGTCTCGTCGAACTTGGCGGTGGCGAGGGCCTTGACCTTGTCGAGGGCCTCGTTGACCGTGATCAGTTCCTCGCGGTTGACCTGGGCCAGTGAATTCTTGTAGTTCTTACCGTGCTTCATTGTTCTCTCCTAGCCCGCGACCGAGATGCCCATCGAGCGCGCCGTGCCGGCAATCTGCAGCTTGGCCTGCTCGAGGTCGTCGGTGTTGAGGTCCTTGATCTTGGTGTTGGCGATCTCTTCGATCTGCGCCATGCTCACGGTGGCCACGGTCTCGCGACCCGCCAGGTGCGCGCCCTTGTCGATGCCGGCGGCCTGACGCAGGAGAACGGGCGTCGGCGGGGTCTTCAACACGAAGGTGAAGGAGCGGTCGTCGTAGATTGAGATATCGACCGGGATGACGGTGCCCTTCATCGCCTCGGTGGCGGCGTTGTACTGCTTGCAGAACTCCATGGTCTGGATGCCGTGGGGCCCGAGGGCGGTACCCACCGGCGGTGCGGGGGTAGCCCCGCCCGCCTGGAGCTGAATCTTGACGACGGCAATAATTTTCTTGGCCATGGTGTCTCCTTAGGACCTAGAGCTTCGTAATCTGCGTGAAATCGAGTTCGACGGGCGTCTCGCGACCAAAGATGTCCACCAAGACCTTGACCTTGAGTTGGTCCTCGTTGATCTCAGCCACGTGACCGGAGAAGGTCGCGAAGGGACCGCTCTTGATCTGGACGGTGTCATTGATCTCGAACTCGTGCGTGGGCAGGCGGCGCTTGGTGACCGGCACCTCGACACCCTCGACCTGGGGTCGAATGATGTTATCGACTTCGCGGCGCGTCAGCGCCGTGGGGCGGGTCTTCTCGGCACCGACGAAACCGGTGACGCCCGGCGTCGAACCAATGACGTAGAAGATCTCGGGGTCCGGTTCGCAACGGATCAGCAAGTAACTGGGGAACATTCGCTTGGCGACGGTGACCTTCTTGCCCGACTTGAACTCGGTGACGTCCTCTTCGGGTAAGTAGATCTCGTAGATCTGATCGGTCAACTCGCGGCTCTTGATGATGTTGTTGAGAGCGCCGATGACCTTCTTCTCGTGACCCGCGAAGGTGTGCACGATGTACCAGCGACCAGGTCGATCGAAGGCGCTCTCGGCGATGGGCTCCTCTTCGAGCTCCTCGTCGATGATGGTGATGTCGAGAATCTCGTTCTCGACGAGTTCGTTCTCGTCGTGCTCGGTGGGGGTCTGCGTGTCGTTCATGATCTCGCCTTACTTCTGGAAGAGGAACGTGACGAACCTCGAGAATCCCGCGCCCAGGCCGAAGATCAGAAGGGTCATGAAGACGAGGACAAAGGCCACGATGGAGGTGTAATTGATGGTCTCGGGTCGCGTGGGCCAGGCGACTTGGCGTAGTTCCTCGCGGACCTGGGTGAAGAACTCACTCGGCGTCGCTCGTTGTGCACGTCGACGATCAGAGGCGTTGGCACCCACCTGACCCTGTCGCTGCATAATTCGCTTCTGTTCGCGGTTCATCTCATGTCTTTCGTTACTTCGTCGGAACTACGTGAAAATCTTGGAGCAGGGCAGGAGGGACTCGAACCCCCAACCCCCGGTTTTGGAGACCGGTGCTCTACCAATTGAGCCACTGCCCTCTGCGTGCGTCACCGAGAAAACCAGTGAGTGCCCGTAGGGAAGGAACAGCCTACCATCCCGCGCGGGGATGCCCCTTAGCGAGTCTCCTTGTGCGTGGTGTGCTTGCGCTCCCACTGGCAATACTTCTTCATTTCGATACGCTCACGATCGTTGATCTTGTTCTTCATCGTGATGTAGTTACGACGCTTGCACTCCTCACAGGCCAGGGTGACCTGTACGCGCTTCTCGTTCTTAGCCATTTCGCTCTCTCCTCTTGGGCACTGCGGTTTTGCGGTACTGCGGTACTGCGGTACTGCGCCTGGTAGCGGCGGCGGGAGTCGAACCCGCGACACCACGATTATGAGCCGTGTGCTCTAACCACCTGAGCTACGCCGCCTGGCGAGCCCTCTGTCGGGATTGAACCGACGACCCCTTCCTTACCATGGAAGTGCTCTACCACTGAGCTAAGAGGGC